>JAYUDU010000234.1:0-12568 GCA_043739605.1 Acidimicrobiales bacterium
GCGCGTTCTTGGCGCATGCCGCCCAACGCCGCCCCACCGAAGATGATGCGGGTGCTGTTGTGGCCGGTCCGGCCAAAGGGGAGTCGTTCGAGCACGACGACATCCTGCACGATCCGGGACGATCCCGCCCGGCCACAGGATGCCCTCGGGCCTGTTGACGGAGGTTCGATGTACTTCATAGAATGTCGACCGCGGCACATGCTTCGCGTGTGTGCGGGACGCAACGGGTGTTGACGAAGGGGAACATGCACGTGACGGCAACGAGGGCTCGAAGAGCATCGACACCTGCGGACGATGCGCGTCACGGCGGCCGCGGTCAGTTGGCAGCACGCACGCGTGCGCTCCCAAACGGACGCGCCGTCGTCGGCGGCTTTCTGGTCGCCGTCGCCGCCATCACGGTCTTCGCTGCGCAACGTGCCGCCGACCGACCACCGACGACGCACTGGGTCGTCGCTGCTGGCCAGCTCACCCCGGGCCGCCGACTGGTTCCGGGCGACATCCGCATCGTCACCGGCGACCTCCCTGAGCCGACCGCAGCGAAGGCCTTCCACCACGTCAGCGATGTCGTCGGGAAGGTGCTCGTCTCGGCTCTCAGTCCGGGCGAGCTCGTGCAGGTGTCGAGCGTTGCCCCGTTCCAGGGAGCGGGGCCCGGCGAGCGCGAGGTCAGCTTCGCCGTCGACCCGGCTCGGTCCCTCGGCGATCGGCTGGTGGTCGGCGATGTCATCGACATCCTCGCAACCGAAGGCCAGGGTGGCGAGCTGCGCGCCACCCCTGTCGTCGCAGGCGTGCGGATCATCGATCGCCAAGGCCGCTCCGGGTCACTCGGCGGTTCGTCGGGGTACATCTACACCGTCGCCCTCGCCAACCCCAACGACGTCACGGCGTTGACCGCGGCCGCCGCGGGGGCTTCGTTGTCTGTGGTGCGGTCGACCGTGGCCGCGTCCGGAGGCCAGGCCGCCCCGTACGACCAGCCGGCCGGCGCACCGAGATCGCCGGCGGCGACCACCTCCACCACTCGATCGGCGCGTTGACATGGCCGAGCGTTGGGTGGTGTTCGGTCTGGCGCCGGCGCGGGCCGCATGGTTCGCAGAGCTGAGCAGGTGGGCGACGTCGGGCAGCGTCCCCATCGAGTTCGTGAAGCACCAGTCAGCTGAGGAGCTCAGGGCCAGCCTGGCGGCCGGCCGGCCGGTGTCCGCAGCCCTGGTCGACGGCAGCTCGCAGTCGGTCGACCGCGATCTGCTCGTCAACGCCGCTGCGGCCGGCTGCCCCGTTGTCGTCGTGGGCCCGGCGGGGCGCGACTGGGGTGCCCTCGGGGCCGCCGCTGCGCTCGGCGACCCGTTCGATCCTGGTCAGCTGCTCGATGTCCTCGTTGCCATCGCCGCACCGGTCGGCGAGGTGGACCACGTCCCCGGAGATGCCGCACCGGCTCTGCCCGATCGCGCTCCTGGCCGCCTCATCGCGGTGTGCGGCCCGGGTGGGACCGGTGCATCGACCGTCGCGGTGGCGCTCGCAGAGGGCCTCGCCACGCCCATCGGAGCCCGCCGGCGACGCGTCACGCCAGAGCTCGGCGGCCCGGCCGACGTGGTGCTGGCGGACCTCAGGCGCAACGCCGAGCAGGGAATGCTCCATGACACCCGTGACGTGCTCCTCGGGGTGGAAGAGCTGGTTGAGCTGCACAGAGCGGCCAACCCTCCCCCTGGCCGTGTCCGCGAGCTGACGATCGCGGTGCCAGAACGCGGCTACGACCTGCTCGTCGGCCTTCGACGATCGCGGGCCTGGGCCACCGTGCGGCCCCAGGCGTTCATCGCCGCGCTGGCCGGTCTTCGCACCGCGTACGGCACGGTGGTCGCCGACGTCGATGCGGACGTGGAAGGTGAAACAGAGGGCGGCTCGCGTGACGTCGAAGAACGCAACGCCATGGCCCGCACCACCATGCTCGATGCCGACGGCGTGCTCGTCGTCGGCGCACCCGGCCTCAAGGGCGCCCACGCACTCGTCCGCGTGCTGCACGATCTCGCTGGCCTCGGCGTCGAGCCCGAACGACTCGTGCCCGTCGTGGCCCGCGCCCCACGGGGCGCAGCCGCCAGAGCAGAGCTGACCGCCGCGATCGCCGCCCTCGCCGGGCTGGCTACCGATCGACCGCACCCGACGGTGTTCCTCCCAGAACGCAAGGTCGACGAAGCCTTCCGCGATGGCACCCCCATGCCAGCCGATCTCACGTCGACGCTGAGCACCGTCGTAGAAGGACTTCTGCGTCGTCATGGGGCCAACGCCGCCTCCGCCCCGGGCGCCGCCGCCAAGCGGGTGGCTCCGGGATCGCTCGGTGCGCTGGCGTCGGTCGCGGCGAGCGAACCTGGCGAGGGTTGGGACTCGTGGTGAGCGGCGCGGGGCCCTGGTCGCCCGTACCGCCGCCGGCGCTTGGCGGCCCAACCCAGACAGCCACTGCGTCCGGGGCGTGGCACTCGCCGCTCGAAGAGATCGAACGTGCCGTCCGCGAGGCTGCCAAAGCCGACGCGCTCGACGCTGCGGGGCCGGGAGGGCGTGCTCGCATCGCGGCCCTGGTCGCGACCCAGATCCGGCGCTGGGACGACGACCACAAGCGGGGCCTGCGACCGGCGCCCCTCGCCGACCCCACCGCCGTCGCAGATCGCGCCGTGCGCAACCTTGCGGGATACGGCCCGCTCGAGCCGCTGCTCGAAGATCCTTCCGTCTGGGAGATCTCGATAAATGGGCCGGCTGACATCTTCGTCAGACGCCACACCGGCCGCTCCGGATATCACGACGAGGTCTTCCACGACGACGATCACGTCCTACGGATCCTCACCAAGCTCCTTGATGACTCGTCGTCATCGCACCGCAAGCTCGACCCATCGGAGGGGTTGCAGGACGCCCAGCTCGACGATGGGTCGCGCGTCCACATCGTCCATCGAGACATCGGCCGCGACGGCCACCTCATCGTCAACATCCGCCGCTTCTCCGGCGTCAGGGTTCGTCGTCTCGACGAGCTCGTCGGCCTCGGCTCCATCGACCACGACGCCGCGGCGTTCCTCAGAGCATGCGTGCGCGCCCGCCTCTCCATCGTGTTCGCGGGCCCGCCCGGATCCGGCAAGACGACGCTGCTCTCGTGCTGCACCGCAGAGCTCGACCCATCCCTGCGCGTCGTCACGGCAGAGGAGGTGTTCGAGCTGGACATCCAGGTGCCGAACCATGCCGGGCTCCAGACCCGTCCGGCTCGCAGCGACCGCCCAGAGGTGGATCTGCGTCGCCTCGTCGCCGGGTTCTTGCGGATGGCACCAGACATTGCCATCGTCGGCGAGGTCCGCGACCGAGAGGCGCTCCCGCTCCTGCTCACGCTCAGCTCCGGCGTGAAGGGCTTCACCACCATCCATGCCGGGTCGGCGCGTCAAGCCCTGTCGCGCCTGCGGTTCATCTGCCAGCTGTCGGACGCGGCATCGGAGCTACCGATGAGCGCGCTGACATCCCTCGTGACCGAGGCGGTCGACGTCGTCGTACACTGCTCCCGCCGCGGCGGCACACCGCAGGTCACCGAGATCATCTGCGTCGAAGACCTGCAGTCGGGCCGAGACTTGAGCGCGTTCACAACCACGGACGTGTTTCACCGGCGCGGCCAGAGCGGGGCGTTGCGGTGGACGGGCGACCTGCCGACGAGGGCCATGCGAGCACTCGACGACGCCGGCATCGACGTGCGCCAGCTCCTGCAGCACGAAGAGCGAGATCACAGCGGAGGGACGCCGTGATCGCGCTCGTCGGCGTCGTCGCCGCCGGTTACGGCATGTGGTTGTTGTGGTCGGCGCTGGCCCTGAAGTGGTCTGGGCTGTGGCCCGGACCACCCCGGCACACGGCCGCGCCGCCCCGGCGTACGACCGCCCAGACGCACCTCCCTCCCGTGCAC
The DNA here is from genome assembly GCA_043739605.1 of Acidimicrobiales bacterium. Lineage (GTDB taxonomy): Bacteria > Actinomycetota > Acidimicrobiia > Acidimicrobiales > JAUJNH01 > JAYUDU01. The sequence continues at coordinate 3,914 of JAYUDU010000234.1, forward strand.
CTCCTCGTCGCGGCCGCGATCGTGGGCGGTGCGGGTGGCGCCCTCGCGTGGATCCTCTTCGGCGGCATCCTCCCGCCGATCGCAGGCGTCGTGACCTGCGCGGGCGTGCCCATCGCCGCGGACGCGACCCGCAGGGAGCGCCGCCGCGCCGAGGCCCACGACGCGTGGCCGCGCCTCATCGAAGAGATCCGCCTGCTCACCACCTCCGTCGGCCGCTCTGTGCCCAACGCACTCCTGGAGGTCGGCCGACGCAGCCCCGCAGAGATGCGGCCGGCCTTCGCAGCTGCTGAGCGAGAGTGGCGACTCACCACAGACGCCGAGCGGATGTTGAACGTCCTGCGAGCGGAGCTCGATGATGCCACCGCCGACCTCGTCTGCGAGGTGCTGCTCGTCGCTCACGAGGTCGGTGGCAGCGATGTCGGCGGTCGTCTCAGTGCCCTGGCCCGCGACAGAGCCATCGACGTCGCGGCGCGCAAGGACGCTCGGGCCCGTCAGGCCGGCGTGCGGTTTGCTCGACGATTCGTGCTGGCTGTGCCGCTCGGCATGGCCGGCGCCGGCATCTCCATCGGCACCGGCCGCCACGCCTATGGCACCCCGACCGGGCAGGTCATGGTCGCGGTCGGCATCGGCGTGGTCGCGGCCTGTTGGATGTGGGCAGGGAGACTGCTGCGCATACCCAACGAGGAACGCGTCTTCTCACCCGCCAGCCGCATCGCTCCACGAGCCGCCGACGGAGTCGACCGATGACCCGGGTAGAGCTGGCGGCCTTCGTCATGGTGTGGATCGGAGCGACGCTCGCGCTGTCTGCTACGCGGCGATTCTCGCGGACACCATTGACCGAGCGGCTCCGCGATCATGGACCAAACCCGGATGCCCGTACCACCCGTGTCGGCCTGCTCTCCGTCGCAAACGTCGCAGAGCTCGTCGGTCCGCTCAGCCGCTCTGTGGGAGACCGCCTCGCTGGCATCTTCGGCGTCGGCGAGGCGCTGGCCACCCGACTGGAGCGCATCGGATCGCCCCTGGATGCCACGGCGTTTCGTGTCAGGCAGATGACGTGGACGACTGGGGCGCTCGCCGTTGCGCTGGTCGCCGCCGTTGCGGTGCGACCGCCCGGTGCCATGGTGCTGTTCGGCGTGGCTGGCGCCCCGACCCTCGCCTGCTTGTTGGTCGAACAGGCGCTGGCGTCGTCGTCGACACAGCGCCAGCGCCGCCTCGCCGCGGAGCTTCCGACCATCGCAGAACAGCTGGCGATGCTCCTGGCCAGCGGATGGTCGGTCGGTGCGGCGCTGCGGCGCACCGCGCAGCGAGGCCGCGGCGTGGTTGCCGCCGATCTGACACGGGTCACCGGACGCGTCCGGCAGGGCCTGTCGGTTGGTGACGCGCTCCAGGAGTGGGCTGGCTTGGCCCAGGTCCCCGCGCTCGACCGCCTCGTGGCGGTGCTGCTGCTCGACCGCGAGACCACCGACCTCGGCGGCCTGCTGTCGGACGAGGCCACCACCATGCGCGCCGCCAGCCATCGCGACCTGCTCGAGATCATGGAACGCAGATCGCAGGCGGTGTGGATCCCCGTGACCATCGCAACGCTCGTCCCGGGCGTCATCTTCCTCGCCATCCCATTCCTCGAGGCGATGCGAGCATTCACCGGATGAGATCCGCCCACCAACGTTCGACCAAACAACGAAAGGCCTCGGCATGACCGACCTCAACGAACCCCCGTCCACCAGCGCATCGCCTGCTCCGCTCACCCCCCGCTTTAATAGATCCGAGGCCGGAGAAGGAGTCATCTCCGCGGCGATTGCCGTGCTGATCATGGCGTTTCTCGGGGCCGCCATGTACCTCACGTACTCGCGCGTCCTTACCAGCGCCGGCAAGAAGACAGACGCCCAGGTCTGCCAGATCGGGAACGACCCCGCGAGCGGCCCGCCCCCAACGACCTGCTGAGGAGGTGTTCCTCGCTCGCACGGGTCAGCCCGTCGCACCTTCTCCAGACGAACGCGGTTCCGGACTGATCTCCACCACCTTCGGCGTCGCCGCCTTCCTCGGCTTCTTGCTGTTCGGAACCCACCTTGCGCTCGGCCTCTCGGCCAGGTCACAAGCAGGAGCCCTCGGATTCGATGCGACGCGCCGACTTGCCCAAGCCGGCCCCGGTTGTGGGCCGGATGGGGGTGAAGCCGCGCGTGGCCAGTTGAGGGCCGCGCTGCATGGGAGATGGCGCTCCGTCACGGTCGACACGACGTGCGGCGCCGAGGCCGTGACCCTGCGCGTTGATGCCCGCAAGCCCAAGGGTTTGTTGCCGGCGACGGTGCGCGCCGCACTGCAATCCGACGGGTTCACGAGGTCGTGGACGGTGCGCACCGAGGCAGTTCGATGACGGCCGCGCCGAGTTGTCGATGCGGGCGCGACGAGTCCGGCCAGATCGGCGGGCTTGAGAGCATCGTGTTCGGCGTGCTGCTGTTCGTGTTTGGCACGCTCGCCATCGCAAGCGCATGGGCGGTGGTCGACGCAAAGATCGCCACCGCCTCGGCCGCGCGGGAGGCCGGCCGCTCCTACGTAGAGTCCAACGGCACCGACGCCGACTGGGCATCGGCCCATGCCGCCGCGGAGGCTGCCTTCGTCGGCTCCGGTCGGTCGGGCGCCGCGCTCACCCTGCCCCGCCCATCTGGGCCCTTCGTTCGATGCGCGACGCTCACGGTCACCGCCTCGACCAGAGCGACGCTCCCGCGCATCCCGGTCATCCGCGCCGCGCTGCGTCGCCTCGTCGTCACGTCCTCCCACACCGAGATCGTCGACCCCTACCGCAGCGGACTCGGTCGCAGCGGAGTGCCCTGTGTGCCGTGACCGCCTCGTAGACGCGCCCGCCGCCGTACCTGAGGAGACAGGCAGCACCCTGCTGCTCGTGCCGGCTGGCATCGTTGTCCTCCTCATCCTCCTGGCCATCGTCATCGATGGCGCTGCCGCGTTCCTCGCCCAACGTCAGCTTGCCGATGCGTGCACCGCGGCCGCCAACGACGGCGCAACCGCCGCGCTCATCATCGTCGCGGCGCGACACGATCTCCCGCCTGCATACGACCACGTGAAGGCGACCGCGCTGGCAGAGCGACGGACCCAGGCCCTGGCGACACGATGGGGACGGCCGGTCGAGACCACCGTCTCCACTGACGGCGATGCGCTCGTCGTGGTACTGCGCGGTGAAGCACCGCTCCCGATCGCGCCCGCCGTCGGTGGACGGCAACGAGTCACGCTGCGCGTCACCTGCCGCGCCGGCGTCGCCCGCCGCTGAGGCCGGTCCAGGCCGCACAACTCCGCAGCCTCCGGCGGCCATCTCAGCATTTCAGATACTCACAGTGCCTATTGCGTGCTCAAGACTTTCTCTGTAGTTTCTTGGCATGGAGATCGAGGTCATCGAAACGACCACTGGCACCGTCGTCGACAAGCGGGCGGCCACGACGCTCGAAGCCGATCGACTCGTGCGGGAGGCGGCGCTCGTCACCACGGCCATCGACCGCGGTTGCACCGGCATCACCACGTCAGTCGAGCTGCACGACGACGCCAGGGGGCCGCGACTGCGGACCGCATGGTGCGGCCGCCACGATCTGCGCACCGCCCCCGCACTCCCTCCCGTCGTGCTGGCGGCCGTCAGCCGCGATGTTGCGCTGCACCTCGCCGCCCTCCATGAGGCCGGGCTGGTGCATGGCGGCGTTGGGCCCGCGCATGTAGTGCTCGACGACGCCGGCGTGCCCCATCTGGTCAGCCTTGGTCGGGGTGGCCGCGCCGGTGCTCCTGCGCCAGAACCTGCTCATCCTGGCCAGCTCCTCGACCCCGCGGATGACGTCGCGGGGCTCGGCGCGCTGATCGAGCATCTGCTGGCGTTCGCCGCGGCAAGCGGGCCCACGTCCTGGGATGACGTGGTGGCAACGGTGCGCGGCCCAGGCCGACCTCGACGCGGGTCCACCATCCGCCGGTCCCGCCGCATCGATGGCCGTGACGATCCCAACGAGGTGCTCGCCGCGCTCGCCACCCAAGCCCAGCACCTCGATGCCAGAGCCCGGCCCGCGGCGCGCGGCATCGCGGCTGCGCTCGCACATCGAGTGCCTGGCCTGCGGCGGCCCACCTCCGCAGAGCTCGCGGGGGCCGAGGTCGTCGGGACGACCTCATCGATGCTCGTTCCTGACGAAGCAGCTCCTCGGGACGCGATCTCACGAGCAGATGCGCCCTCAGAGGGCGCCAACCGTCTCCATCGACTCGTGCCTCGCCCGCGCCGCGCCGCCGCCGCGACGCGGGTCGGTCTCACTGCCCGCCTCACGACCTCGGACCACGCCCCGAGCGCGCCGCCCGCCACCGACGAGGACGCCTCGGAGCGCCGGGACCGGCGGCGCCCGCTGGCAATCTGGGGGTCAGCGGTGGCGGCCATCGCCATCCTTGGCGTGATCGGCCTCCACCGCGGCACCCCCGCGTCATCCGATGGGTTCGCCGACAAGGGCTGCCCGAACAGTCCGAACAGTCTCACTGGCAACATCACCAACGCGGCCTCGGCCGGCGGGCGCGCCGTCCGCCTCGCCGACGCGACATGCCCGGAACCGATCGAGATCGCGGGAGGGGCCATCTCTGTCGGACGGGCCCGGTTCAGCGTCGACGTGTCGACGTCGGCCATCAACAACGCGCCCGGTGGCGCCGCCGACCCCCCGCCACAGCCACCTGTCGTGGTCGGCGATTGGGACTGTGACGGCATCGTCACCCCTGCCACCCTCGACGGTCCGCGCGTGGTCGTGTACGACGCCTGGCCCGTCGCGGGTGGCGCTCAGCCCGGCCGTCTGGTCGGGATCGTTGACGGCGCCGTCGATCTCGTTGCTCCCCAGACGGCGTCGTCTTCGTGCGAGCCAATCGTCGTGCGGCGCAGCAACGGCACCACCGTCCCGGTGGATGGCCGTCGATGACCGGGCCAACGCAGGCGCGGCCGACGGTCACCCCCAGCCGGACGCGACCGCCCGCGGCGCGCCGCGCCACCGCAGTCGCGAAGCTCGTCGCGACGCTGCAAGCGATCGGTGTCGCGATGTGGGTCGCATGGCGCACCGGCGACGTGCTGCCGGCGCCGAAGACTGCCTCCGACGCACCTCGATGGCTGGTCGACGCAGCCGAATCAGACCCGATCGGGTTGGTCATGGCCGGCGGCCGGTTGCTGGCACTCGGGCTCGGCGCCCACGTCCTGGCGACCACGTTGCTGGCCACAGCCAGCCGGGTCGGCCCTCGGCGCCATCGATCCCGCCACAACCGGTTCGACCGATGGACGCTGCCGCCGATGCGACGCCTCATCGACGCCGCCATGGGCACTGGCGTCGCACTCACGATCAGCCTCAGCGTCGGCGGCCCCGCGTTCGCCGACGCTGCGCCACCGCCATCTGTCGCGGCGACGGCTCCAGTCGTGACGCCGCCACAGCTTCCCGTCCTCCGGCGCGCCGCGATGCCGATCGAACGTACGAACGATCTGCCGATGCTCCGGCGCAGCGACCGCGAGCCCACGACGACGACACCGCCTCCGACAGCGTTCCCAACCACGATCACCTCCCAGGCCCCGTCCCCCTCCCAGGCCCCGTCCACGTCCCGGTCCACGTCCCCGGCTGCCGCTGCGACCACGACCACAATGACTGCCGCGGCAGACTCCGCGACCGAGGCCAACCCCGCATCGGACCCGGTCGAGGCCCCCGACGCCCCCGCCGCAGTGCCGGCCGCGCCCGCACCCACCGTCGGCGTCGCGCCGGCCGCAACCATCACCGTTCGGCCCGGTGATTCGTTCTGGCGCATCGCGGCGGCGGACGTCAGCGGAACCCTCGGCCGAGCCGCCACCGACCACGAGATCGCGCCCCGGTGGCGAGCTTTCGTCGCAGCCAATCGCGACCGGCTCGAGCGGCGCGACGACCCCGATCTCCTCTTCGCTGGTCAGACGTTGGTCGTGCCGCCGGCGACGGCCGGGTGATCACCGGGCGTGGCCACACCATGGGGGTGTGATCTGGCACGCTGGGGGCGATGGCGCTGGCCACCCTCACCTCCGCCGACCCGCTCCAGCTGGGTCGCTTCACCATCCTTGCTCGCCTCGGCGGTGGAGGCATGGGCATCGTCTACCTTGCCGAGGACGTCGATGGCACGCCGGCCGCTGTGAAGGTCGTCAAGGGCGAGCTCGCGGACGACCCAGACTTCAGGGCACGCTTCCGCCGTGAGGTCGAGGCGGGGCGAAGGGTCAGCGGCCGATGCGCAGCGCGCTACCTCGATGCGGACGTCTTGGCCAGGGCTCCGTGGCTGGCGACGGAGTTCGTGCCCGGACCAACCCTCCACGCCGAGATCCACCGAAACGGGCCGATGGGCGGCGCGCGCCTGGCAGGGCTTGCGGCCGGTCTCGCTGACGCGCTTGCGGCCATCCACGCCGCAGGGCTGGTGCATCGAGACCTGAAGCCCGCGAACGTGCTGCTGGCGCCGGACGGCCCCAAGGTCATCGACTTCGGCATCGCCCTCGCGAGCGACACGACGATGCTCACCAGCACGGGCGTCCTCGTCGGGTCACCCTCCTACATGTCGCCGGAGCAGGCCAGGGGCGCCGCCGTCGGTCCCGAAGCCGACATCTTCGCGTGGGGTTCGTGCATCGTGTTCGCAGCGACCGGCGCGCCGCCCTTCGGCGAAGGTCAGGCCGCTGGGGTCCTCTACCGCGTCGTCAACGACCCTGCCGACCTTGGCGACCTCGCCCTCGACCCCGTGCTGGCGCCGCTCGTCAGTCGGGCCCTCAACAAGGACCCGGCCATGCGGCCGACGCCAGCGGAGTTGTTCCACTCCTTGTCGGCTGCGATCGTGCCCGCGACGGCGGGCCGGCTTGGCGATGCCGCGGAGCTGGGTCCGACGATCATCATGTCTGCGACCGCCCTCGCCGGCCTGCCGATCGATGCGACTGCCATCCTGGCTCGGACCTGGGTGGCGCCTGTCGATGCGACAGCCGGAGAGACCCTGCTGTCGGACGCCAGGGACATGCGCGCCGCGCTGCCGCCAACCAAGGTCGCAGAGCGGCGGGAGACAGAGCGCAAGCGGAACCGGCGCAACGCCACGCTGTTCGGTGTGGCGATGGTTGCTGCTGTGGTGCTGCTCCTCGTCGTCTTCGACCCCTTTGGGCGCAGCGACAACACGCTCTCCATCGGGGAACGCTCGAGCGGCGGCACCTCCACGTCCATCGCGGATGGTGCCCCATCGTCGTTGGCAAGTGTTCCTGGCGCGACGCAGAACGGCTCGCTCCCCCCGTCGGCTGGCGGTCCCGACTCGACGATCGCCACCGCCGCGGGTGGCGGCGCCGCCGGCTCCACCACCGTCGCCACAGGATACCCGGGCGTCGTCGGCCCGGGAGGGCCCATCGAACAGAGCACCACCGCGCCTGCGACCACCCGGGGCCCCAACCCGACGACGACGCTCGTCAACGGCGCAACGACCACCCAAGCGCCGACGACCACCACCACACCGGCCCAGCTGACCTGTTCTTCGTTCAGTGCAGACCGGACGGCGCAGGGCCAGGTTGTTGCTCCAGCGTTCGACAGGGATTACAGGGTCCACTTCCAGCTCAGCCGCGACCCGGGCGCGGCGGGCTGGGTGGTCACCTCAGATTGGGTCGCAAGTGCGCACGCGACCTTCACGGGCACTGGCACGTTCGGCAGCCACAGCTACCGCCTGCTCAATGACACGAAGACCAACAACTACGCCGGATCGACGGATCCCCATCTCGAGCACCCATCCACGTTGATCCGCATCCACCTCACGGTTGCCGGGACCGAGGTGTGCGCGACGTCGTTTACGACGCCCGCGAGCTGACGCAGCCACCGCTCAGCTGCGCAGCCGGATGGCCACCTCGTTCGCGAGGAGCCGACCGGCGAGGGTGAGGCGCACGCGGCCGGGACGGCTCGGCACCGGCTCCACCAACCCGTCGAGGGCGGCGTCGTCGAGGTTCAGGGCGGCGCGGGGCACGCCGCCGCTCGTGCGCACCGCCAGCTCCAGCGATTCCTGGTGGCGCGCCGCCTCGTCGAGGTGCTCGCACCCGGCCTCTGCGCTGACACCCGCCTCGATGCGCTCGCAGTAGCGCTCCGGCGTGCGGACGTTCCAGGCGCGCCGCCCCGCCCGATGTCCGTGCGCTGCGCACCCGAGCCCCGCGTAGTCGGATTGGTCCCAGTAGGCCTGATTGTGGCGAGAAGCCGCGCCGGGGCGAGCCCAGTTGGACAGCTCGTACCAGGTGAGGCCTGCCTCGGTGAACCGACGGTCGAGATGTTCGTAGCGGCGGGCCTGATCGTCGTCGTCTGGGTGGCGGGCCGGGTCGGCTGCGAGTGGGGTGCCGGGCTCGACGCTGAGGCAGTACGCGGAGACGTGTGGGGGATCGAAGGCGAGGACCTCCTCGACGGTCCGCGCCCACGCAGCGTCGGTCTCCCCTGCGCCGCCGATGATGAGATCGAGGCTCCAGCTGCGCGCCCCGCTGGCCGCGACAATGCCAACGGCTCGCTCCACACCAGCGGGGTCGTGGGTCCGGCCCAAGCCGGCGAGCACGGTGGCATCGGTCGACTGCACCCCGAGCGAGAACCTCGTCGCGCCCGCATCAAGGCACGTGTCGATGAGCTGCGTGGTGACGTCGTCCGGATTGCA
>JAYUDU010000235.1:0-1886 GCA_043739605.1 Acidimicrobiales bacterium
GGATGAGGGGTTGCGGTTCGCGATTCGTGAGGGTGGTCGTACGGTGGGCGCGGGCCGCGTCATCAAGATCGACAAATAGACACATGGGGGCTTCGCCCCCTCTCCGCCCGGAGGACGCACACCGAGGGTCGCGGCTGGCGCGGCTCATGTCCGAGGGGGCAGACTCAGCACGACACGTCCCCGCCTGCGGCGGGATCCAGGAAGAAGGAAGCCAGCGATGGCAGGCAAGAACGAGAAGCGGATCGCGGTCACACTGGCCTGCGAGACCTGCAAGCGACGCAACTACATCACGATGAAGAACAAGGTCAACGACCGCGAGCGCATCGAGATGAAGAAGTACTGCCGGTGGGAGCGCCAGCACACCACCCACAAGGAGACGCGCTGACGCCCCAGCCGGCTCAGTGCACGATGCCCCCCGCTCCAAGCGGGGGGCTTCGTCGTCTCCGGGGTACCTACTGGTCGGTAACCGGACCGGAGCTTGAGCGGTCCGATGCGAACGTGAGTGACCTCGTCCCGCTGGTCGTCGCGGCGAAGGCCGGCGACCACGGTGCGTTCGATCAGTTGGTGGCGCACACGTGGCCCTCGTCGTGGGGCCTCGCGTTGCGGATGATGGGCAACGAGGACGACGCCCGCGACGTGCTGCAAGACGCGTACCTTCGGGCCTTTCGCGGGCTGCGCCGGTTCCGCGGCGACGCTCGTTTCAGCACGTGGATGTACCGCATCGTGGCCAACTGTGCGGCCACCGCGCTGACGCGACGGGGGCGACACCGCCACGCCCAGCTGGGCGATGGGAGCGACGACGATCTCGACGTGCATGTCCCCATCGACGACCACCCCGACCGCAACCCAGAGCTCGCAGGCATCGCAGCAAGCGAGCGGGCCCGGGTACAGGCGGCGCTTGAGACGTTGCCGGACGGTCTCCGCGCGGTCGTGGTGTTGCGCGATGTCTACGATCTCCCTCACGAGGCGATCGCTGCGCACCTCGGGATCTCGGAGACCGCAGCCAAGGTGCGGTTGCACCGAGCGAGGAAGAAGTTGCGGGCCACGCTCTTCCCGACCCGCGGCGACGATCTCCAGCCTCTGGATGGCGATGTCGAGGCCTGCGCGAGCTGACGCGTCCGTCGCGCCGACCGGCAGCGACGGCGGCCGCCGCATCGGGGGCCTGACGTGCGCGGAGGTCGCCGACGCGCTGCCTGGTCTGCTCGACGGACCGGTGCGGGGGCGGGGCCGCAACGGCCGCCGCCTCACCGCCCACGTCGAGCAGTGCCTGCGCTGCCAGGCAGAGCTCGCCCAATATCGAAGGCTGCTCCGGAGTCTCCGCACGCTCCGCGACGAGGTCGTTCCTGGCACGGGAGCCCACGGTGGCCCGTTCGCCGCCGTGCTCGACTCGGTCGCGGCAGCCGGCGAGGCCCATGCCCTGCGGGCGATGCTGACGGGGCGCAGAGCGGCCTACGTCGCGGGCGTGGTCACCGTCGTCGCGGCCGCCGCCGCCGGCGCCATCACTGCGTTCGTGGTGACGAGGCGTCCCCGTCGGCGTTGATCGCGTCCGGCGTCACGTCAATCTCTCAAGCTGTTCGGCGATGACGGGTTCGAGGTATCGCACATACGCGGTGCTCACGTGGGAGATGTCGCTGTAGACGATGAGTCCGTTGACGACGGCGGGGCAGCGGTCCGGGCCGCACAGCCACGGCGTCGGGTCGATGTACTCGGCGCCGATCTCGACGGCCACCGCCCGTTCGACCCCAACCAAGGGTCGTTCTTCTCCCTGGAAGCCCGCGCGCGCCGCGAAGCTGCACAGGCTGACCCGCGTCGGGTGGCTGCTGAGGCACGCCGGGACGTCGGTCGCCGGCTGAGGCGTGTCGCCCAACACGACCAGCCGACCGCTT
>JAYUDU010000236.1:0-12520 GCA_043739605.1 Acidimicrobiales bacterium
TGTGCTGCGCCGGATTTGAGCGCGGCCGGGCGAAGCGGGCCGAAACATCGAACCCCGCCTCGATGACAATGCAATACGGCGACCGCACGCGCTGGGACAGGACCGAGCGCACCGAGAAACGGCTCGGCCCCGGTGGACTGTTGAAGTCCGCAAAGCCGGCCCTAACCGCCGCCTCGTAGAGAGAATGCTCTGATGTGCGGGCGGGTTCGCGGTCGAGGGCGCTGAGGAGCTGCTCGAACCGGGGGGTCAGGGCCTTGTGCGTGTACGCCTCCAACGCGACCCGGTCGTCGAGCGCCGCGAGCGCGTCCATCACACGTTGGGCGTACGCGACGTCGATGACCCCAGGCACCGGCCCGTCGAGGGCGACGAGCGTGGTCGACGTCGCAACTGCTGCCGTCGCCGCCGGCGTGGAGGCGACAACGACCGGCGCAGTCGTCGTCGAAGGAGCTTTGGGCTGAGTGCTGCCCGTGCACGCCGCCGCGAAAGCGGCCGTCGCGCACGCAACGCCCACGCGCCCCATGCGTCGCGCCCTGTCCGGCCTCCAACGCACCGGGCCAACGTATCATCCGATAGCCTTTTGCTCCAGTGGATGCGGCCACTGGTGGCGCGGCGCGAACGCGCCACTAGTGGCGCGGCGCGAACGTTCCGGGCCGCGTCATGACGAACCTCGTCCCCTGATCCGAGCCCGTCGCCGTCGCTGACCGACGAGGCCAGTCCACATCCCTTGCGACTCCCGGCGGACATCCACCCACGGCCCATCCTTCCGGCGTGTCGACACGACGTCATCACTCGGGCGCGCCACCCCGAATCAGACTGACTCCGAGGCCAGAGTCGATGCTGCCGACGTAGAGGGCTCGGCCAACTCTGGTACCGCTGTGACCCGCCCACAGGGTCACAGCGGTACCAGAAGCGGGCCGCCACGTCGTGGTGGGCTTCTTGTCATCCCAGGTGCGAGTCAGAAGGTCACCGCGGTACCAGAAGCCGGGCCGCCCGGGCGTGGCCACCCGAGAGCGCCCGCGCCGAAACCCTCATCGTGTTCCTCCAATGGGGCACGAAGGGGCCAGGCGCAGGCAGGCGCCCAACTCGTCGCCAGCGATGACCCGCGTCGCCGACGCAACACCGACTCGGAGATATCCGAACGGCTATGCGGCTCCCGCGAACACCAGGTACGACTTGGTGAGGCCCAGCACCCGCTCAGGGACGATCGTGGAATCTGCGGCAAGACCCATGCATTCGGCCCGATTGAGGAGCTGCGTCCCGTAGAAGTACTCGCGAGCGACGGCGCGGTCACGCCCCGACAGCCAGAACCACGGTGATATGAACACGAGTCGGTAGGCCACAGACCGAGGAAGCCAGTGCATCACGGGCATCACAAAGTGTGGCTCGATGGGAAATGCGCGCGCCGGGGTCTGCAAAAAGACCTTGCGCGCCACCCGTCGCATCTCGGTGACGAGGGCCCGACGTTGGCCCACGGGCACGTGTTCGATCACCGAGTTGCAGACGATGAGGTCGATCGCCGCGTCGGGCAACGGCAGCGTCATGCCGTCATAGATGTGTATGGGGATGTCGCCGGCGGGGCCTTCGGCATGGCCGGTCTCGGTGGCGCTGATGTTGTAGATCGTCACGTGCTTGCGCGACAGGTCGACGTCCATTGCCGCCCAGAAGTGCCGCGACCCTCCGAGATCAACGATCTGGATGTCACTGTCGTCAAACAGCTCGGGCAGCCACTCCCGGAGGATGGCGAGGCGGCGCTGCCGGAAGTAGTGCGTGACCGGCAGGATGAACGAGTGCCACGGCGACATGCGGCCGGACGCTAGCCCTGCCCGTCAGCTGCCGGTGAGGACGCCGGCCTGTTGGAGGCGGATCTTCAGCTCTGGCGGATCGCCGGCCGCGGCGAGCGCATCGACCACGGTGACGAGGCCGGCGCGGCATAGCTGTTCGAGGCTCTGGTCGAAGGTCTGCATGCCGGCGAGCTCACTGGCGTCGACAAGGTCGAGCAGCTGCACGGGCTGGCCGCCGCCGGCCAGGCGATCGGCGATGCGGGGAGTACCCACCAGCACTTCGACGCACGGGACGCGCCCACGCCCGTCGGCCCGATCCAGCAGGCGCTGGCTAACGATGCCGCGCAGCACCCGCGCGAGGGTCGTCAGCACCGCGCGCTGCTTGCTTGGCGAGAAGAAGTCGAGCACCCGCTCGATGGTCTCCTCGACGCCAAGCGTCGGCAGGCACGCGATGACCAGGTGGCCGGTCTCTGCCAGCTCGAGGCACGACTGCACGACCGCTGGCTCACGCACGTCCGACACGAACACCACGTCGGGGTCTTGACGCCATGCCCGGGCGAGGGCGGCCGCGAAGTCGTGGGTGTCTGAGCCCACCTCGCGCTGCACCACGAATGCGGCCTTGTCCGGATGCAGCACCTCGACCGGATCCTCGATGGTCAGCAGCGAGCAGGCCCGCGTCGTGTTGATGTGGTCGATGAGCGCAGCGGCGGTGGTCGTCTTGCCGCACCCGGCGCTGCCGGTCACCAAGATGAGCCCATCCGGCTGATCGGCAAACGCCCGAACGGCCGGGGGCAGGCCGAGGCGCTCAAAGCTGGGCGTGCCGGGTAAAACGCGCCGAACGACGAAGCCCGTGCTGCCTCGCTGGCGGTGCACGTTCACCCGGAACCGGCCGAGTCCTGCGATGGAGAGGGCGAAGTCTGCCTCGCCGGTCTCAGCGATCTCCGCCGCCTTCGCAGCAGGCGCCATGCCCTCGATCACCGCCTCGACCTGGCTCTGCGTGAGGGGCGCAACGTCGAGCGGCACGAGACGACCATCGACGCGCACCACCGGTGCAGACCCGACCTTGACGTGCAGATCGGAGCCGCGCCGCTCGACTGCGGCGGTGAGGAGGGCGGTGAGGTCGGCCATGGGCGGGCACAGTCTGACGCCATCACGCCCGAAGCGCGCGGCTCCGGGCAGGTAGCGTCGATATGCGGTGGCTGTGACCGACGTCGATGTGCTGGCCTTCGGGCGGGAGCGGGTCCGCACGCGCCCGTTCCGGGCCGCAGATCAGTCAGCAAAGGTGGCCCTTCTCGCGCCCATCGCCGACGCGCCGCTGCCATCGAGCGCGTTCGTGCGTCGGTGCGTCGACACCCTCGCTGCGCGGGGCTTCGATGGGGTCGTCACGGGGGCGCTCGCCCCCCAAGAGGCCCGACCGTTCCTGGCCGCTGGCTTCGCGGAGGCCGAACGGCTGCACCTGTTGACCCACGACCTGTCACGTCTTCCAACCCCAGGCGCTGTGCCCGGCATCACGTTGTCTGTGCTGCGCGGCGCGCGCCGGCGCCTCGGTGTCCTGCCCGTCGACACTGCGGCGTTCCCGCCGTTCTGGCAGCTGGACACAGCCGCCCTCGATGAGGCGTTGCACGCAACACCGCGCGTCCGCTGCGTCGAAGCGAGCGACGCCGCCACCGGCGACGTCCTGGGCTACGTCATCACCGGTCGGGCCCGCCGAAGAGGCTACGTGCAGCGTCTTGCGGTGCTACCGAGCGCTCAGGGACGCGGCATCGGCACCGCGCTTGTCGTCGACGGCTTGCGTTGGCTCCGCAGATGGCGGACGGAGCACGCGGTCGTCAACACCCAGCTCGACAACCTCGCAGCGCTCGCCGTCTACGAGCGCCTCGGCTTCAGGCGCATGCCCCATGGGCTGACCGTCCTCACGCTGGGCGAGGTCGGCCGGCCGCATGAGGGCCGACGAGACGGCCAGCTGCGAGACGGGCTGCCCCCGGGAGGGCTGCCCCGCGAGGGCCGGCCGCCGTCGGGCATCCGACCCGGCACTGCGTCCGGCGGACGGTGAGGGCCACGCGGGCTCCCAGGGAGCGCAGCGCCCTCACCAGACGGGCCGCGCTCGCCGCCAGATGGCTGCTCGTCACCATCGCCGTGCTCGTGGCTGGGGCACACCCACCGGTCGAAGCGCAGACCTCGACCACGACGGCTGCGACCCCGCGGGGCCCGACGGCGACGCTCGTGCTCCAACCCGGCTCGACGACGACGGTCGGGCCGGGCGGAAACATCGTGGTGCGGCTGCGAGCGACCGGAGCACGGCCCGCCCCGACCGCTCTCGAGCTGGCCACGACCCTGCACCAGCGCATCACCACCAGGGCTGACGTCGAGGCCACCGCCGGGGCAGAGCGACTGAGAGGCACCGTCCTGGCCCCTGTCGCCACGCCGCTGAGCGTGGTGCCGGTCGACGCTGACGGCGCGATGACGCTGACGATCCCTGCAGTGCTGCCCGGTCGAGCGAAGCCGCTGCCCGCGGGGGTATACCCGCTTGAGATCGAGCTGCGGTTGGCCGACGAGGGCGACACGGTCGCCCGCCTCGTCGTGCACATCATCTCCACCGCCGCCGATGGGAGCGCCAGCGTCGGACCCGTACCGCAGCTCGTGTTGGCATTGCCCGTCGGCACGGGCCCTGGTGTTCCCGCTGGCCTGACCTTGTCGAGCCTCGCCGCGTCGCTGCAACGCCACCCACGGCTGCCCATCGCGTTCGCCCCGACGCCCCAGACGATCGACGCCACCAGGGAAGGAGCCGGGGCCGGGGGCACGGCGCCGGTGACGGGCGCCACCAACCCGCTCGGGCTGGCCGCGCTCAACGGTCGCGCCACGGTGCAACGCACCTATGTACCAGTCGCCGGTTCGATGCCTGTCGACGGCGGGCCGGCCTCGTTCGGCACCGAGCTGGCGGTCGGTCGCTCCGTTGTCGAATCTGCCCTTGGCGTTGCGCCGGACCGCACCGAATGGATCGCCGATGACAGTGTCGGTGCCAGTCAGCTCGACCGCCTCATCGACGACGGTCTGACGACGCTCATGGTCCGCACCGCAGAGCTCGCGGCCACGACCGAGCCACCGTCCACTCGGCGCAGCGCGCGCCCGACGACGACGGTTCGCGCCACCGTCGAGGTAGCCGGCGGCGCCCACATCCTCGAAGGCCGGCCCGGCGTGAAGGTCCTGGTCGCGGACAGCGCGCTGTCCAGCGTGCTCGGCGATGCAGGTCCCGCCGAGCAGGGCCCGCTGCTGGCCAATCGGTTTTTGGCTCAGCTCGTGGCGGCCCGCGACGAGGCGGCCGTCGCACCGGGAATCGGCGGCGCCGTCAACGTCGGGCCCGTGATCCTAGCAATGGCAGACCGTCGTTCCGCCCCATCCGGCGCCTTCCTCGATGCCCTCCTCGACGGTCTCGGGACCGACGCCATCGCCAGCCTGGTCGACGCCCACACCCCCCGCGCCGCGGGCGGCGAGGTGCGCGTCCCACTCGACACCCTCGGCGGCTCGCCAGACCTGCGCAGAGCCAACCGGTCGGTCGCCGCCCACGAGGACGTCTTCGGCATGGGCCTCACCGGCGCAGAGTCGAGCGGGGTCGCGGCGGGTGGCCCGACGACCCCGCCTGGTGACCCGGCTCCGGCGTCGACGACCGCCCCCGCTCAGTCCCCCCTACCCAATGTGCCAACGAGCAACGACCCCAGTGACCGCGCGCTGGTCCGCAGCCTCCTGACGGCCCCAAGCCTTGACCTGGACGGAACAGAGCGCACCCGACGCCTCGCCGCGGTGGCACGCACCGCCGACCACGACCTGAACCTCGTGAAGCTGCCATCATCACGGTCGATCGCCCTCGCGGCGCGGACGGGAAAGGTGCCGATCGCGCTCTCGAACGAGAGTGGCAGGCGCGCGCTGGTCCGCATCAGGGTCACCTCCGAGAAGCTGACGTTTCCTGGGGGCTCTGAGCGCACCGTCTCGCTCGACCGCAAGATCACGCTCACCGACTTCGAGGTGCGGGTGCGCGCCAGCGGTACGTTGCCGATGCGGGTCCAGCTCCTGACGCCCGATGGATCCATCGAGTTGGGGCGAAGCGACGGTGTTTCCATACGCAGCAGCGCCATCCCGCCGGTTGGCGTCGCCCTTGGCGGCTCTGCCCTCCTCGTGCTGATCGCGTGGTGGGCCCGCAGCATGCGCTCTTCGCGCCGTGCTCGGCCAGGGGTTGGACCCGAAGATCGGCCACCACGGCAGGCAGAACGCCGGCGAGGCCGCACCCGCGTCACCGACGATCCCGGACGCAAGCAGAGGGGCCCAGCGCATCGTGCCAAGCCTCATTGACGCGCCCATCGGCGCGCGTCGGCTGCCGGTGCGCGAGCCTCGTGATGTGAACTCCTCCGTGCTGCGCCAACCCGGGGGCGGAACGTACGCATGAACCGCCTCCGACTCCTGGTGGTCCTCGTGGTGTTCGTGGTGCTCGCCATCGGCGCCTACGACGGGTTGTCGCCACGCCTCACTCGAACCAGCCTGACGGGAACTGCCGCGTCTGCTGCTTCGGCTGCCGAAGCCGCATACTTCCAAACCGGGGATCCCGACGCGGCGAGCTTGGCCGCGCGGAGCGTCGTCGTCGACGCAGGCGCAGAGCTCGCCGCATTCAAGATCACTCCCGGCGGCGGCACCTCGGTAACCGTGGTCATGCGCGCGAGGTCCATCATTCTCGGTCACCTCGGAATCAAGAGTCTCAGCGACCGCAGCCAGGTCGAGGTCACTGTGGGCGCTCCGCCCAAGGTGGGCCCCATACCCACAACAAGCACGACCCACCTCCGTTGATCAGCGGGCAACCGCAAACACCCACCCGTCCCAAACCCTCGCGCCGCAATCGGCACACATCGCCACATCGGCGCCAAGGAGACCCCCGTGCCCATCGCCATCGTCACCGACAGCGGATGCGACCTGCCCGCCGAGCTCTGCACGAAGATGGGCATCGAGGTCGTTCCGCTGAAGATCCGCTTCGGAACTGACGAGCTCATCGACCGCGTCGAGTTGGACAACACCGAGTTCTGGGCGCGCTGCGCCGCAAGCGCCAGCCTGCCGGAGACGTCTGCGCCATCGCCCGGCGACTTCGAAGCCGCGTATCGCGCCGCCCTCGACAAGGGAGCGGACGGCATCGTCACCATCACCTTGTCGTCGAAGATGTCGGCCACGGGTCAGGCCGCGATCCTGGGCGCGAACGCCTTCGGCACCGACCTTGCGTTCCGCCACGTCGACTCCCTCAACGCCAGCATGGGCGAAGGCCTCACTGCGTTCGCGGCTGCGGAGCTGGCGGCCGGCGGTGCGGACATCGACGCCGTCGCCTCCCTCGCAGAGCGACTCGCGCCCCGCACCCACCTGCTCGCCGCCCTCGACACCCTCGATAACCTGCGCAAGGGCGGTCGGATCGGCGGAGCGCAAGCCATGCTCGGCAGCCTGCTCTCCATCAAGCCCCTCATCACGGTGCGCGACGGCGAGGTCCACGAGCTTGGCAAGCAGCGGACGCGAGCGAAGTCCCTCGCGGCCGTCGTTGACAAGCTCACACAGCTCGGCACGATCGAGCGCCTCGGTGTGATGCACGCGCAGGCGCCCGACCTCGATGCCTTCCTCGAACGCCTGAACGCCGTCATGCCGAACACCGAGATCGTCGTCGGTGAGGTCGGCCCGGTCATCGGTACCCACGTCGGACCGGCGTGCATGGGTGTCGTCGCGCACACGGCCGCGTAGGTCGCCACACTTCGTCGGAGCGCCATGGGACGGGCCCGGCCGGATGTGGCCCGATCCGACGGCATCCAAACGGTAACCTCGCCGTCTCATGGCGGATGTCGCGGCCCGTGCGGGCGACATCGGACAGATGTCCAGCCGGGACATCGACGAGGCGACCCGGGCAGCCAATGCGGGGCCTGGCCCTCCGACCCAGCCGACAGCGGTGATGCCGCCTCCACCCTCGGCTCCCGACGGACCGACCGCTGGTCTGGTCCTCGCAGGCCGATACCGGCTCGTTCGCCACGTCGCATCCGGCGGGATGGGGGCAGTGTGGGAGGCCGCCGACACGCTGCTCCAGCGCCGCGTCGCCATCAAGATCCCCCATGCGCACCTCGCTGCCGACCCCGCATTCCGCGAGCGCTTCCGCCGTGAGGCCATCGCAGCGGCGCGATGCAGCGACCCCGGCATCGTCGCCACGTTCGACGCTGGCATCGAGGGGGACCGCGCGTTCTTGGTGATGGAGCTTGTGCTTGGCCGTACCGTGCGGGAGCTGCTCCACGCCAGCGGTCCCCTCGACGCCGCCGCGGCCATCGGCATCGTGGGCCAGGCGGCACGCGCGGTGGCAGCTGCCCACCGCGCCGGCATGGTCCATCGCGACCTGAAGCCTGCCAACCTCTTGCTCGTCGAATCCGTCGGAACGACCCCCCGCGTGAAGGTCGCCGATTTCGGCGTGGCTCGCATGGCGGGCCAGCTCCCCGACCACGGCTCACTTGCGCACGACCACGAGGCACACGGCCCGCCAACCGCCGTCGGCCTGGTGGTCGGCACTGCGCGGTACTTGGCACCGGAGCAGGTCTCCGGGCTGACGGTCGACGCCCGCGCGGACGTGTACGCGCTCGGCATCGTCTTGTGGGAACTGCTCTGCGGCGCGCCACCGTTCGTCCGCGGCTCGGACCTCGGCACTGCGCTCGCTCAGCTCCAGGATCCGCTTCCTCCCCTCCCAGAACGATGCGCAGGGCTCGATCCGCGTGTCGTCACCCTCCTCAACGACTGCTTGGCCAAGGACCCGGCACTGCGCCCTCGAACCGCAGAGCACCTCGCAGACCGACTCGCCGACATCGCCATGACACCGGCCCAGGCGCCGCTCGTCGACGCAACGGTGGCGATGACCGTGCCGGCCGACGTTGCGCGTGCCGCAGGGGTCGCGATGGCGACCCCTGGCGGTTCCGATGCCGGATGCGGGGCCCTGTTACCCAGTCGAAAGCGCACCGTCCCGCGGCGATCACGTGCGCCCTTTGTCATTGCAACAGGCCTCGCCGCAGCTTCAGTCATCACGGTGGTGGCGATCGTTGCAAAGTCGCCTGAGTCGGCGCCGGCCGTAGCACCAGCAACGCCGCGCGCCACGGTTGCCGGGACAGCGCTGCATCCGACCATCGCGTCCGTTCAGAGCTTCGATCCTCCGGACCGGCGCGGTTCGCAACGCGGTGGCGACGGTCACGAGGGCGACGACCGCCTCGCCAACCTCGTCGACGGCGATCCGGCCACCTCGTGGCAGACGGACCGCTATTCTGGTCCGAAGTTCGGTGGACTCAAGGCCGGTGTTGGCGTGGTGTTGCTTCTCACTCAACGAGCAACGATCGGCGCGATCCTGATCGAAGGGCCGACCACTGGGTGGTCTGCTCAGGTCTACGTATCGGACCACGTCGGCGCCACGATCGGTGACTGGGGAACGCCGGTCGCGACCCGCACGAACGTCGACGCCTCGTGGCAGGTCAACCTCTCTGGTCGCGCGGGCGCGGCCGTGTTGCTGTGGATCACCGACACAGGTCCCAAGAACCAGGTCGAGATCTCGGAGCTTTCGCTGACGTGAGCGATTCGGCTCCCGCCGCACGGGACGACCTCGATCGGGTCCTCGTTGCCAAAGCCAACGCCGGCGACCGCAGCGCGCTCGAAGAACTGTTGCGAGCACACCAACCACGCCTCGGCGCGTTGTGCCTGCGGCTGTGCGGCAACGAAGGAGACGCCGCCGACGCGTGCCAGGAAGCGCTGGTGGCGATCGTGCGCGGTCTAGCGTCCTTCGACGGACGAGCACGATTCACGACGTGGTCGTATCGGATCGCCACCAACGCAAGCATCGATGAGCTCCGCCGACGCGCCCGCAGGGCGACGCCGATGGACGACGATGCGTTGCACGGGCGGGTCGACGCCGATGGTTCCCGGACGACCGTCGGGAGCCGACCCGGCCGGTCAGCATCAGACAGCGCAACCCACCTCGACCTCGCCCGTGCGTTGCAGCGGCTTCCGGTGGAGTTCCGGGCGCCGATCGTGCTCCGCGACATGTGCGGCCTCGACTATGCCGAGATCGCCGAGATCCTGGGTGTTCCTGGCGGCACCGTCCGCTCACGCATCAGCCGAGGACGCGGCGCACTTGCGCCCCACCTGGCGATGGTTGACCAACCCGGGAACCGCCACGACCCAAGCGACCGTCACACATGAGAACCACCACGAAATCGCCTGCGCCGCACGGCGTCCAGGCCGAGAGCCGGAACGATGGCTGACCCCAACCTTCACCTCAACCTTCACCCAGACGACGCCGCGACACTGTTGCAGCTCGCGGCGGCAGCGATCGCCGACGGTGTTGCCACTCAGGAGGAGCGGGCACTCGTTGATGACGCGGGCACAGAGGGCGCGGCGGCGCTCGCCGCGCAACAGACCGTCGCTACCGCACTTCGCTCGTTGACGGCCGCCATCGACGACCCCATCGTTGCCGAGGCCATGATCGCCAAGGCTCTCCAAGCTGGCCCCACGCGCCCGTCGGCTGCCCCATCCCAGACCGTTGCACGCGCCCGTCTGTTGCAGCGGGTTCTCCCTCTCGCTCTTGCGGCGTCACTGCTGGTCGTCGGGGCCATCGTCGTGCTGCGTCCCCGGGCCGGCTCGCACGAGCTCGCGGCGAAGACCGGGCAACAGACGGACAACCCGGCTGCGCTCGAAAACAACGCTGCTTCGAAGAGCCTTGCGGGCGATGCAACGAGGCCTCAAGCGGGCGCCTCAGGGGGGGCCGCAGCTCCCGCCGCAGGAATCGGAGGGGCGCCCGCTCCGGTCATCGCCGGAGCACCCGCGCAGAGCGACGTTGCGCGCTCGGCCATCGACGGCGGCCAGATTGGGGCCATCGGTAGCGCCACGACGGTCGCGCCGCGCGTTGCCGCCGCAGTCGATGGCGACCGTTCTTCTGGACAGGCCGCCAGCGGTCGCACCGACAGTGAGGCGCGTTGCACTTCGCAGGCTCCCCGGCTGGTGTCGGTCCATCTGACGAACGTGCTCTATCGCGCAACAGCCACGAGCGGTGGCACCGAGGTGTTCGTGTTGGGATGGGCGACATCCGGAACCCCCACCCGCGTGGTGCTGGTGTTGAACGCCGCGTCCTGCCAGCTCGTCGACCAGGCTCCCTTCTGACCCTCCCCCGGGATCAGTGCGCCAGGAAGCGCTCGGCGTCGAGCGCGGCCATGCAGCCAGTGCCGGCAGCGGTGATGGCCTGGCGGTAGGTGTGGTCCTGCACGTCGCCGCACGCAAACACCCCTGCGACGTTGGTCCGGCTGGTTCCGGGCACCGTGATGAGGTATCCGGAGTCCTCCATGTCGAGCTGGCCGACGAACAGGTCGGTGTTGGGCACATGCCCGATGGCCACGAACATGCCGTCAAGCACGATCTCGGACACGACATCGGACACCACGTTCCGCACCCGCAGGCCCCTGAGCTTGCCGTCGCCAAGGCACTCCTCCACCACGGTGTCGAACAGAAACTCGATCTTCGGGTTGGCGGCAGCCCTGTCCTGCATGATCTTGCTGGCCCGCATCTCCTTGCGACGGTGGATGATGGTCACCTTGCTGGCGAACTTCGTCAGGAAGGTGGCCTCTTCCAGCGCAGAATCGCCGCCTCCTACGACCGCGATCTCCTTGCCTCTGAAGAAGAAGCCGTCACACGTCGCGCACGTCGACACGCCCATGCCCAACAGCTGTTGCTCGGATTCGAGGCCAAGCAACAGTGCCCTCGCACCGGTGGACACGATGATGGTGTTGGCAACGTACGTGGGTTCGCCGTCTGTTGCATCCACCCACACCTTGAACGGTCGCGCCGAGAGGTCGACCCGACTGGCTCGCTTGGTGACGATCTCCGTGCCGAACCGGGCCGCCTGCGCCCGCATGTTGGCCATGAGGTCCGGGCCCATGATGCCGTCGATGAACCCGGGGAAGTTTTCGACCTCTGTCGTCAACATCAGCTGTCCACCGGGGCCGTCGGTGTTGGAGACCTGTTCGCCTTCGAGGAGCGTCGGGACGAGGTTGGCCCGCGCCGTGTAGATGGCAGCCGTCAGCCCTGCCGGGCCGGAGCCGATGATGAGGACGTCGCGCTCGATGGGCACTGGGGCTCCTTCGGTGAAAGGGTCGGGGAGGTTTCGATAGCCACGCCAGCGGCGGCTGTGTCAGGGCGCAGGCGCCAGATGTGACGACGCAGTCTCAGCCGGCGTCGTCGGCCCGCTTGGGCATGCCAGCCTTGGCGAGAAAGCGCAGGCCCATGAAGACGAAGGCGCCGCCAACGATGAGGTCGACGATCCAGACGCTGCGCCCGGCCGCCCGATCGACCCAAGGGATGAGCGCCACTGCGACGTAGAGGCCTCGGAACAGTCCGATGAGGAGGGCGATCGCCGCGACGGTGCCGGCGATCCCAGCGACGATCCCCCACACCACTGCGCGGGCCGCAGTCTGTGCGGGAACGGTCGCTCGGTCGCGCACGGTGTCGACGGTGGACACGATCCGATCGGTGACCTGCGTCGTCCACGTCGAGTCGGAGACGACGAAGTCGCTGGAGACCGGGGTGCGCTCGGGCGGGCCCGAACGGGGGGTGCCGGGAATGGCCATCCCGGGCACACTACCGTCTGACGTGCCATGCGTCCGCTGTTCGCTGTCCTGACGGCCACCCTCGTGGCTGCGGTTGGCGCCGTCGTG
>JAYUDU010000237.1:0-1881 GCA_043739605.1 Acidimicrobiales bacterium
CGTGCAGCACGAACGCGTTGATGGCGAGCGAGCCGAGGGCGGGGATGTCGGCGGTCGTTGTGATCACATCGACGCCGGGGGTGGCCGTGAAGCAGGTGGTCATGACCCGGCATTCTTTTGGGCCTCGGTGGGAGCTGATGCGCCCCGGTGCTCGGCCTCGGCCGCCGCCTTCAGGCGCTCGAGGGTGGTGCGCATGCCTTTGAGCAGCTCCTTGTGGCGGTTGGTGGGCACGTCGAGGATGCGAGCCCACGTCGGGATCCACCGCACCTCGTAGCCCTCGGTCACCCTGGTGCTGCTGTCGCCCTGGGGCTCGAACCGGTAGCGCCACACGGTGGACTCCCGGCCGCCCTCGTCGGTGACGAACGCGAACTCGCGCCCCGGATCGGCGACCAGCACCCGACCGTGGCGCGAGTAGCGGATGCGCCGCCCGGGTCCCACCGCGTTGTGCCCCATGAAGGTGGTGCCCTCCACGGCGACGGTGACGTCGCCCTCCCAGTCGACGCTCTCGCACTCCGGGCTCCACGCCCCGATGCGGGGCAGGTCGGAGACCATCGTGTAGAGCGCGTCGGCGCTGGTTTCGATGTCGAGCTCGACGTGGTCTTCGGTCAACCACCAACGCTGGTTCTTCGGTGCCATCGGTCCTTCTCTCTCGTGGTGACGTTCCAGAAGCTAATACCTTTAGCCTTTGCTGTCAACAGAATCTTCTGCTACAGTGCACAGTATGTCGTCGACGACCGAGGTGACCGCCCCCGCACCAGGCGACCGTCGAGCTCGGCGGCGCCAGGAGACCATCGACGAGATCCTCGCCATCGCCGATGACGTGATGACCGAGGAGGGCGTCAACGGCCTCAGCCTGTCGGAGGTCGCCCGTCGGCTCGGCGTGAAGCCGCCGTCGATCTACAAGTACTTCGACTCCCTCCAGGCGATCTACGACTCCCTCTTCGAACGTGGCCAGCGAACCCACCTCGAGATCATGCGCACCGCGATGGCGCGAGCCGAACCCGGCCTCGACGCTCTCGCCGCCGGCCTCGCGGCCAGCGGCCGCTGGTTGCTCGCCCACCCGGCAACAGCGCAACTGCTGTTCTGGCGCCCGGCCCCCAGCTTCCAGCCGACGCCCGAGGCCATGGCCCCCAGCGTCGAGATGGTCCGGCTCCAACGCCAGGCGCTCGCCGACGCCGCTGCGGCGGGCCAACTCGGCGCCGGTGCCGACTCCGACGAGGCGCTCTGGGTCACATCGGTCCTCATCAGCGGCGTCATCGGCCAGGCGATGGCCAACGAGTCCGGCCTCCCCTGGGGCGAGGGCCGCTTCAGCCCGCTGCTCCCCAAGCTGCTCGGCACACTCGCCGCCCTCTACCCCCCAAAGCCCTCCCGCCGACGGTCGTGAGGCGTTGGCGCCGAGGTCGCTGCCGCTGGGCGCGTGGCCGAAGTGCCGGTCGGCGACAGTGCAAACGTTTCCTGACGGGCACTAGTAGTTGACACCGCCGCGGAGCTCCCGTTCGAGGCGCTCGCGGATGTAGCGGCGGATCTCACCCAAGGGGATTCGACGTGAGCGGCCGATGTGGACCGACGCGAGCTGGCCGGTGGTGAGCAGGTCGTAGAGGGAGCCACGGCTGACGGAGAGGAACCGGGCGGCGTCCGGCAGGGTGACGAGTCGGAGATCGTCGTCGAGGTTGGCGAGGTCAGTTCCGGTGGCGTGCATCGGGCGCTCCTTCTGATCGTGCGATTGCACAGGGATACAGAGCACGGTTTCGCCCGGGCGCGGCAGTCTTTCGGCTGATTTCTCACGCGATCGCGCCAGCACTCGCGTTGCCGCCACGCGACTGACCACGCGATCGCGCCGCCCTACCGCGATCACCCACGCTCGGCTCGGCGCTCTACCGT
>JAYUDU010000238.1:0-5136 GCA_043739605.1 Acidimicrobiales bacterium
CCCGAGGGCTTCGCGCTGGTCGCCCTCGGATGCGTCATCGCGCTCCGGGTCCGGGTCGCGATGCGGTGCAGGATCGCGCTGGTGGCTGCCGGTGCGCTCGCATTCGGCGCATGGCTCATCCCGGCGCTCGTGACGCACGATCTCCGCGCCGGCGCAGGGGCAACTTCGGGTTCGTCTGTCGGGCGTGGCTCGATCTTGTCCGTGACCGTTCGCGCCGGGGCCGTGGCTGGTCTGCCCGTAGCCGTCGGGCTGCTCATAGCGGTGCTGGTGGCGTGGGCGCGCCGACGTTCGTTCGGGCGCTCACTCGCTCTCTCACCCCGGCCCACCTTCACCGATGTTGAGCTGGCATCGAAGGCGACCCGGCGCCTGGTCGTCTTCGCGGCGAGCGCATGGGTCGGGGCCGGCGTTGCCCTCGCCCTCGCCGGTGCACCCATCCCGGGACGCTCCGCGCTGCCGGCCGCCGCGCTGCTCGTCGTTATCGTCGGATGGTCGGTCGATGACGCGCTGGCGCGTCGCGCCTCGACCGGCGCCACCGGTGTTGACCGCACGCGTGGGGCACTGGCCGGACTCGCCGGCGTCGTGATCGTCGTTGCTGCCGTCACCGGGATCCCGCCGCAGGTCCGCATGGTGAATCATCGAGCCGCCGAGTCCAAGGCGGCGCGGCGCGCCACCGCTTCGGCCGGCGGTCGGGCGCTGGGCCACATGGGGGAGGTGTGCGCCCCGGAGTCACTCCGAGCGGCGATCGCTGACGCCGTCGATGTTCCGGTGTGGCGGGTGTGCTCAGGACCCGGCTTCGCCACCCACGGCCCCGGGCGAGGTCCCCTGGTCGTGGTCGATCGCGTCGGGGTGCCGAGCGTCCCCATCCCGCCCGGCCGGCCCACCGGTCGTGTGCTCGTGGTGCAGGCCGGTTGGTCGGTGACACTGATCCCGGCCTGACTCACCAAGGCCTGACTCACCAAGGCCTGACTCACCACGGCGCGACGCACCACGGCCCGACGCACCGAGGCTCGACGCACCGAGGCTCGGCAGTAGGTTCGACCTCGTGCAGGACATCAGGCTCCCCGGTCCCGATGCCAACGACGGAGGCCGCAGATGGCTCGGCGTGGTCGAGGGGTACTACGGGCCCCCGCTTGACCACGACGACCGCGAGTGGCTGGTCGGCGCCCTCGCCAACGACGGATTCACCACCTACGCGTATGCGCCCAAGGACGACCCGTTCCATCGGGCTCGGTGGCGCGAGCCCTACGACGGCGCACAGCGCACGCGCTTCGCGCAGCTGATAGCGCGGGGGAGCGCCGTCGGTGTTGACGTCGCGTTCGTCATCTCGCCTGGACTGGATTGGCGCGGCGCGGAGGATCACGCGGCGCTCGGCGACAAGCTCGCGGACTTCGCAGACCTGGGCGGCTGTGTGTTCGGCGTGGCGTTCGATGATGTCGCTCCCGGCGGCGCGGACCTGGGCGCAAGCCACGGTGCCGCAGTGGCGGCGGCGGCCGCGCGCGTCGGGAGTCTTGCCGGCGCCGCCCGATGGATCGTGTGCCCGACCGACTACGCCGTCTCCGGCGCAACTGCGTACCTCACCGCGTTCATGGCCGGTCTTCCCGCTGGGGTCGAGGTGATGTGGACGGGCGGCGGCATCGTCAGCCTCGACGTCTCGGGGGCGCAAGCTCGGCGTTGGGCCGACGACCTCGGCCGTCGGCCCCTGTTTGCCGAAAACTTTCCTGTCAATGACGGCACGATGGATCCTGTCTTGCACCTTGGGCCCTACCCGCACCGCGAGGCGGATCTGATCGACGAGGTGACGGGCGTCATCTGCAACCTGATGCCCAAGGTTCGGGCGTCACGGGTCGGTCTTCAACAGGCGGCTCGATGGTGGCGGGACCCGGGCACTGACCGCGAAGGCGCGTGGTCCGACGCGGTGGCCGCGGTGCCGGGGCTCGAACCGCTGGCGCGCGCCGTGCGCGGCTACGCGGCCGATCCCGGGCCCGACCCGTCGTTGGCAAGGATGTTGCGCGCCGCGGCAGGCGGAGATGCGGGGGCCGCCGCCGAGACCAGTGCGTACCTGCGTGCCGGGTGCAGGGCCGGACTCGAGGCCACGTTCGCTGCAGAGGTCGAGCCATGGCTGGCGCAATGGGAGGCAGAGGCGGCCGCGCTTTCCGCCGCGCTCGACCTGCTCGCAGACCGTCCCGGCCGCCCCGCGTGGAAGGCGTTCGCACTCGCAGAGGTGTGGCGACGGGCCCGGGCGACACCGCATGCGGCGTTCGGCATCCGCTTTGCCCACTACCCGGTCACCCGGCGCGCCCCAGACGGCTCGGAACATCAGCACCCATCCTCGCTCGTCATCGGCGACAACCTGACAGACGAGATCTGCACGGCCGCCCTCGGCTGAGCTCCGGCGGCGCCGCACTGCTCCTCAGCGCAATCGATGTGGCGGTACTGATCTTGCAGGGCCGCCCCGGGCTGAGCTCTGCCATCCAATGTCGAGACGGGGCAGACCGCGGATGGCGAGCAGTGCGTGGGCGCCTCGTGGTCCGCCGACGAGTCCGTCGACAAGTCCGTCGGTCTTCGTTCTGTCGGCCGCCTCCACCGGATTCGTGTCGGTCGTCGAGGTCCCACCGCTTTCGTACCCGAAGCGCACGAACGCGGTGGAACCTCCGGGCGGATGCCCGAATCCGGTGGCACCCGTCCACCGTCCTCCCGCCCCTTCCATGCGGGCGGCCAGCTATTGGTGGCGGAAGGTGGCGGCGAGGACCAGGGCTGCCGCGCCGAGCAGCGTGGCGCGCTCGCCCAGCACGGAAGCCTCGATCCGGAGCCGCGTCCCAGGGTGACGAAACGAGCGCGCCGCCACGCGGGTGCGGAGCAGCTCCAGCATGGGGGGGCCGCCGAGCGCCACATCGCCGTGGAGGATGACCAAGGTCGGGCCGAGCAGCTGGGCAAGGTTGGCGACGCCGACGGCGAGGTTGTCGACGTAGATGTCGAGCAGCCCGCCGGCCACCGCGTCGCCTGCGGCGGACAGCTCGACGAGTCGCAGGGCGCTGACGCCGGCGGCATCGGACACGCCGAGGTGGGCGGCCTCGGCCCGCAGCCACGGCAAGGTCGCGATGGTCTCCCAGCACCCGCGCAGCCCGCAGCGACACCGCGCACCATCGTGGGCGACCACGCAGGTGTGGCCGATCTCGGTCGGCTGGCCAGCGCCGCCCCGCAGCAGCACACCGTCGATCACGACCCCGGCGCCGAGGCCTTCGCCAGTCTGCACGGAGGCAAACGTCGGCACACCCCGACCCAGACCGAACCACTTCTCCGCCAACGCCTGCGCCCGGGCGTCGTTGTCGATGACGACCGGTCCGACCTCTGCGAGCGCTTCCGCAAGGTCGGTGCCGACGATGCCGGGCAGCTGGCCGGACCCGATGACCGCGCCCGTCGTCGGGTCGGTCACGCCTGGCAGGGCCACGCCGACGCCGAGCGGCTTGAGGCCGAGGGCGACGCGCTTCGCGGCCGCTAGTAGGACATCGGCCGCCTCAGCGCCGGTGACCGCCGGGGCAAGCGCCGTCCGTTCGCTTGCGAGGATCTCGCCGCGGGCATCGATGGCGGCGATCTCCGCCCCGCCGCCCCTGAGGTCGATGGCCACCGACGGGCCTGCCCCCGGCGCGAACCACAGCGGTCGGGCCGGTTTGCCGACGCCACCGCCCAGTACGGGGGCGCCCTCCTCCAAGAGATGCGCGTCGAGGAGGGTCTGGGCGATCTTGCCGGTGGTGGCACGCGCCACGCCGGTGAGCCGCGCCAGGTCGGCGCGAGACTGGGGGCCGTGGTCGCACAAGGCCCGCAGCACGCGAGCGCGGTTGAGGTCGGCGAGGTCGGCGGGGGAGAGGAGCGATGCCATGGGGAGTGCAGAAACGGTAGCCGTGCGGTTGACAGCCGCTTTTGTAAACTCTAGAAACTTATGTCGTGACCGAGGCAGGGAGGGCAGTCGACAACGTCGAGTGCGCATCGCACCACCCCACTCTGCGCGCCCGCGACCTGACCCTTGCGTTCGGCCCGGTCCAGGTGCTCCGCGGGGTGTCCCTCGATGTGGCCCCCAACGAGATCGTCGGCTTGATCGGGCCCAACGGAGCAGGAAAGACATCGCTGTTCGACGCGCTCTCCGGCCTGGTGCCTGCCGAGGGCACCGTCGAGGTGTGTGGCATCGACGTCAGCGACGCACCCACCCATGTGCGCGCCGAAGCCGGCCTCGGGCGCAGCTTCCAAGACGCTCGGCTGTTCGGCTCGTTGACCGTGCTCGACGCCCTGCGCACCGCGTCAGAGCTGACCGCGCGGCGCACCCGCGATGACGGCTTTGTCGCCGCACTCTTCAAGACGCCAAACTCCCGCCGCTTCGAGCGGCTGGCCTCGGCCCGCGCCTTCGAGGTCGTCGAAGCCCTCCGGCTGGGCGCCTACCGCGACCGCCTCGTGCGAGAGCTGTCAACCGGCACCCGCCGCATCGTCGACCTCGGCTGCGCGTTGGTGCAGGGGCCACGGGTGCTGCTCCTCGACGAGCCGTCGTCCGGCATCGCGCAGCGCGAGGCGGAGGCCCTCGGCCCTGTGCTCCAACGGGTGCGCAGCGCGCTGGCCTGCTCGATCCTCATCATCGAGCACGACATGCCGTTGCTGCTCGGCCTGGCCGACCGCGCCATCGCGCTCGAGCTTGGTTTGGTGGTGACCGATGGCGACCCCCGTGAGGTGCTCCGCCATCCGCAGGTCGTTCGCTGCTACCTCGGCGGCGACATCATCGCCGTCAATCGAAGCGGCGCGGCCTGATGGACCTCGTCCTTCTCGGCGCCATCACCGGTGTCGCCAACGGGCTGCTCGGCGTTGGCATCGTGCTCATCCACAGAGCCACCCGAGTCATCAACCTCGCTCACGGCGAGATCGGTGCGTTCGGGGTGGCCATGGTGCTGTTCTTCATCAGGGTCGCCCACCTGCCGTACGCACTCGCGGTGCCGCTCGCAATCGCCTCGTGTGGGGTGCTCGGCGCCGTCCTCGAACGGAGCATCCTGCGCCGGCTCGCCAACAGCCCGCGCCTCATCGTCCTCATCGCCACCATCGGCATGTCGCAGCTGGTCACGGTGCTTCGCCTCATCGTGTCCACCATCAAAGGCTCAG
>JAYUDU010000239.1:0-5130 GCA_043739605.1 Acidimicrobiales bacterium
CGGCGTCGAACGGCCGCGCTGGTGCTCGAGCCGTCTGCCCCCGGGGGTGTCATCAAGGTCGGCCGCAAGGGCACGGGGATGTACACGCTCGTCGTGGAGGGTCGTGCGAGTCACGCCGGCTTGGAGCCGGAGAAGGGGCACAACGCGCTGATTGAGGCCTCACACCTCGTCCTCGCCGTCTCGACGCTCGGTCGGCCGGAGCTGGGCACGACCGTCACGCCGACGATGTCCTCGGCTGGTACCGCGACCAACGTCGTCCCCGCCCACGCCACCGTCGAGGTCGACGTGCGCGTCGCGGTGCCCGAGGAGGCGGGCCGGGTGCACGCCGACATGCTTGCACTCGCCACCACCGTCCCGGGTTGTCGGCTTGAGGTGCGCGGCGGACCAAACCGTCCGCCCATGCCCACCTCGAGCGGTCCGCACCTCTTCGACGCCGCCCGCCGAATCGGCGCCGACCTCGGCCTCGGCACGCTCGAGGGCATCAGCGTCGGCGGCGGCAGCGACGGCAACTTCAGCGCTGCAGTTGGGTGCCCCACCCTTGACGGCCTCGGAGCCGTCGGCGACGGCGCCCACGCCGAGGGCGAGCACATCGTGCTGGCAGCGCTGGCGGAGCGCGCCGCACTCGTCACCGGACTGGTCGATCACATCCGGGGCTGACGGACCTGACGCGCGATCGCCAGACGACGGCGGACCGCGCCGCAGACGCTCGGAGCCCGCGCCGCACGCTTGCTCCGGGCCCGCCGGCGCGACTGCCTCACGAGCCCCGAAGCAAGGCTGGCGCGAGGGCAAGCCGAAACGAAGCGCCCCAAGGCGGCGCGCCTCCTCCACACGCGTTCGCGTGTCGCGTTCTGGCACCACGAACGGGGACGTCATCGACGTCCATCGACGCAACGTCCGAGTCTCGTTCTTCTGGTACCGCTGTGACCGCGCCCGCGGGTCACAGCGGTACCAGAGGAGGTGGCGAGGCCGTCGGCGCCCGTCGGCGACGGGCGCGAGCGGAGCGAGCCATGTGATCAAGACACAGCCGGAAAGGCTCAGGCGTCAGGCCTGGGTGACGGCGCCAAGCTCTGCGCCAGAGACGAGGCGGGCGAACTTGGCGAGCACGCCGGTGGTGTAGCGGGGCTCGGGGATCTTCCAGGCCGCGGTGCGGCGTCTGAGCTCTTCGGCGTCGATGGCGACGTCGATTGTGCGGCCGGGGACGTCGATTGTGACGATGTCGCCGTCGGCAATGAACGCGATCGGACCCCCGTCGACGGCCTCGGGCGCCACGTGCCCGATGCAGAAGCCCCAGGTGCCACCGGAGAATCGGCCGTCGGTGACGAGTGCGCAGTCTGCGCCGCGTCCGACTCCCTTGAGCGCCCCGGTGACGGCGAGCATCTCGCGCATGCCCGGGCCACCCTTGGGGCCTTCGTAACGGATGACGATGACCGTGCCTGGCCGGATCTCCTCTGCGAGGATCGCCGCCATCGCGCCGGGCTCGCCGTCGAACACTCGGGCAGGGCCGGTGAAGCGGAGCTGGTCGCCGGTCAGGCCGGCGACCTTCACGACAGAGCCCTTCGGAGCCAGTGAGCCAGTGAGTACGGCGATGCCTCCGTCGCGATGGATCGGCTTGTCCATCGTGTGGATGACGTCACCGTCTGGCTTCATGGGCTTGAACGCCTCGAGCTCGGTGCCAAGGGTCCTGCCGGTGATGGTGAGCGCGTCGCCGTCGAGGAGGCCGGCGTCCAGAAGCTCCTTCATGACGACGGGGATGCCGCCGATGCGGTCGACATCGCTCATGTGGTACTTGCCACCTGGCTTGGTGTCCGCGAGGTGCGGGATGCGCTTGCCGATGCGGTTGAAGTCGTCGAGCGACAGCTCGACGCGGGCCTCATAGGCGATGGCGAGGAGGTGGAGCACCGCGTTGGTCGAGCCCCCGACGGCCATGACGACGGCGATGGCATTCTCGAAGGCCGCCTTCGTCATGACCTGCCGGGAGCGGATCCCGAGCTCGATCTGTCGCATCACCAGGCAACCAGCCTCGTAGGCGATGTCTTCGCGGCGCGGGTCGATCGCGGGCACCGACGCAGAGCCGAGCTGGCTCATCCCGAGGGCCTCGCCGACGCTGGCCATGGTGTTGGCGGTGAACATGCCGGCGCAGCTGCCCTCGGTCGGGCACGCGTTGCGCTCGATGAGGCCGAGCTCCTCGTCGGTCAGCTTGTTCGCGGCGCGCGCTCCCACGGCCTCGAAGACGCTGACGATGTCGAGCGCCTCGCCCTTGCTCCCCCGCCCCGGCATGATCGACCCGCCGTAGCAGAACACCGAAGCGAGATCGAGACGGGCCGCGGCCATGAGCATGCCTGGCAACGACTTGTCACACCCGGCGAAGGTCACAAGGCCGTCGAAGCGCTCCGCGTGCATGACGGTCTCGACGGAGTCTGCGATGACCTCGCGCGACACCAGCGACGCGTGCATGCCCTCGTGTCCCATGGAGATGCCATCGGACACCGCGATGGTGCAGAACTCCAGTGGAAATCCGCCGGCGTCGCGCACCCCTTGCTTGGCCTTCTGGGCCAGGCGGGCGAGTGGAAGGTTGCACGGCGTCACCTCGTTCCACGACGACGCGACACCGATCTGAGACTTGGCCCAGTCGTCGTCGCCCATGCCGACGGCGCGGAGCATGGCGCGGGCAGGCGCCCGTTCGTACCCGTCGGTGACGTCGTGGCTGCGAATCTTGGGATCGGCCATGGCTGCGAGGCTACGAGGACGTAGAGCCGCCGGTCGAAAGGCGGGGAGCGTGTGCTGCAAGGGGCTTCCTCGCGATCAGCTCGGTCCCCGCATAGAGGGTCCGGAGCTTGAGGCGTCGATCAAGCGGAAACCCCAGCCGCGTCAGGCGCCCGAGCACCCACCGCGCCCACCGCACGGTGCGCCTACCGCTCTGCTTCGACAAGACGGTGTTGACGGCGTCGTTGAGGTTCAGGAACAGACCGGCGTACTTCGCAGCGTCACTGCGCACGATCTCGAAGCCGGCCCGCTCGAACAGGACGCGCAGCCCTTCCTCAGTGAAGCGACTGATGTCGCCGGGGAAGCCATGCACTCCGAAGAAGAACGGCACCCACGCGAGGACCTGGCCGCCCGGGCGAACGATTCGGTAGATCTCTCTGGTCGCGGCGTAGGGATCGTGGACGTGCTCGAGGACCGACATGGCCAGCACGACATCGAACGCGTCGCCGCGGATGGGCATGGTGTGGATGTCGCCTGCGACACACGGCTCGTGCGCGGGGTCGAAGTCGAGACGTACGATCGGTTGCGAGAAGAACGGCCGATGGTCGTAGTGGCCGCAGCCGATCTCAAGGACGAGGTCGCTCGCGTGGCCCGCGGCGACGAAGTCACGCAGGGTCGCGTTGAGGATGCGACGCGGGCCGCCATGTCGGACGTCGTAGATGAAGTCGCCTCGTGTCACCCGCTGACCTGAATCACAGCTGGGGGACAGCCGCGTTCGGCCGATGATCGAGCGCGGAACCGATGACCCGGGCCGGCGCTCCGACGGCGATCGCGTGGTCGGGGACATCGGTCGTGACCACAGAGTTGGCGCCGATCGCACAACCCTGGCCGATGGTGACTCCAGGCAGCACGACCACGCCGATTCCCAACCACGTCCCCGCTCCGATCGACACCGGTTCCGCCTCGGTCAGGCGCCAGTCGAAGGTCGGCGGCCGGCCTTGCGCGACGGCCTCGGTGACCCAGCTGCGGAAGTCGTGCAACTGATCGAGGACGGTGCAGCGGTCGGACATGAGCACGCCGTCACCGATCGTGATGTGGCTGCCAACACCTGCGGTGAAGGTGTCGTTGATGACCACACCGTCGCCGATGGTGAGGCGGCTCTGGGGGTTGGTGAGGTTGATCCAAGCGTGCTTGCCGACGAAGACACCTCGACCGATCTGCATCTGATTCGAAGGTGTCTGTCCCTTCCAATGGGGCAGACGCATGGGCTGGCGCCAGCGCCCGCCCCCGGCCGCGGCGCGCGCCGCCACCGCGACGCGTTCGGTGAGAGCGCCGTCGACAGAACGCGTCGACCGCAGCGCAGCGAGGTAAGCCTTCAGCGCAGGGAGCGTCGGGAGGTCGCGCACCCTGGCATCGTAGCGACCCCCCTCGGCACCATCGCCGTCGAGCCACGCGCCATCGTCGACCAGTAGCGTCCCGGCCGAGGTGTTGCACAGCGTTCGTCCCGACGTCGTCGAACTGCCACACCCTCGCCCCATCGCACGACTGCCGGGGGGCGATGGCCCCGTGATCGTCGTGGTCACCTGGCAGGCCGCTGACGATCTCGAAATGTGCGTGACGGCGCTGCGCGCTGACGACCTACACGCCCCGATCATCATCGTCGACAACGCATCGAACGATGGCACCGAAGATCTCCTGGCCAAGATCGAGGCCACCGTGGCGGGCGTCGTCGTCGTCCGCAATCAGACGAACCTCGGCTTCGCCATCGCCAACGACCAGGCCGCCATCATCGCTGCGGGCCGCGACCTGCTGCTCGTCAACCCCGACTGCTGCGTGCAGCCGGGGGCCGTCGCAGCACTGCGCGCACATCTCGCCGTCACCCCCCACTGCGCGGCGGCGGCCGCGCAGCTGCGGAACCCGGATGGAACGCTGCAGGACATCGTGCTGCGGCGAACTGGCATCGGGCCGATCTTGGCCGTCATGTCCGACACCGGTCGACGCATCGATCGACGGGTCTCCGGACGACTCCGCGCGCCGAGACACCGTCGTGACCTCCTCGCCACGCCCCCCACGCATCCAGTCCCTGTCGACTTCCCCGCCGCGGCATGCGTTCTGCTGCGCCGTACCGCCATCGGCGAGTTGCCGTTCGATACCCGGTTTCCGCTCTACTTCAACGACGGGGACCTCTACGAGCGGCTTGCGTTTGCCGGTTGGGGCATCGATCTCGTCCCCGCAGCGCACGCCACCCATCACCACGGCGCGACGTTCCCGCTCGTCCCCACCGACCGCATGGCTGCGGAGCGGATCGCAGGGTTGCTGCGGTACGCCACGGCGCGATGGCGCGCTCGGCGGGTCATCGCACTGTTCGCAGCCATCGGTGCCGACGCGATGGCGACCGCGGTGTTTGCGGCAGTCGGACACGACCGA
>JAYUDU010000240.1:0-5129 GCA_043739605.1 Acidimicrobiales bacterium
TCGATCTCCGGGCGCTCGCCCGCCCTGTCGCAACAGACCTCCTCGATCGCCAGGTCGTCGTCGGACGACTCGGTGAGGTCACAGACGTCGTGCGCACCAGCATCGAGGAGGCGCTGGAACTGTTGGAGCGATGGGGTGTCGTCGACCCCCACCGCAGTGGCTGGTCGCTGACGTCGCTCGGAACGTGGGGACTGTCCCACCTGGCGGAGGGCGGTCAGGTCGAGCTGCCGCTGCTCGGCGCTCACGCCGCCGATCCCGCCGCAGTGCTGCTCGACGCCATCGCTGGCTGGCCGTTGGCTGCCGGCAGTGCGGAGGTGGCGGCCTGGGTTGGCGCGCACCCCCAGGGAATGGAGGTGGCTGCAGGAGTGCTGGGCGACGCGTTCCTCGCAGCCGGTGCCGATTCGGACGACCTCGGGACCGCCCTCGAGGCCGCGCTGAGCAGCGTCGCGCCAACCGAGCGCGACGCCCTCGCTCGCCGCATCGTCGCCGCCGGAGCGCCGACGCCGGGCGCGCTCGCTGCCATCGCGCAGTTGCACCTGTTTCGTTCGGGCGCAGACCCGTTGCCGGTGTTCGATACGACGCCGGGCGCGGACCCCACCGAACAGGCCGACACGCTTGCGGTCTTGGGGGCGGCCGGTGGTCCGGTGGCCATCGCGGCGGCACTGGCCGCCCTCGACGCCCGTGGCCTCGAAGCCCTGCTCGATGGTCTGTGGCGCCACCCAGACTCGGCAGCGGCGGAGGCGCTCGCAGCGATCGCGGCCAACCATCCAGACAAGGCCACCGCCAAGGCGGCACGAAAGGCTCAGTTCAAGCGGCGATCAGCGGGATTGTGATTGGTGGGCCTCCAGAGGCTCCGGTGGCTTCAAGGTGCATCTTCATGATTTCTAGATAGTCTCCTTGCAATCCGTCCGTTCCTGTGTTCTGATGCTTCTCGTGCCAACGAACGTCGTTGGCCAAGAGATCCGGAGGATCCTTCAATGGCAACGTCCCTCGTCGGTGGCAACCTTGAGCAGCTCGATCAGCTGCAACGCTCGTTCCGCTCGGAGTCCGAGGCTGTGTCGCAGCTCGCCGGCCGCATCAACGGAGTCATCTCCGGCACGACCTGGCTCGGCCCCGCCGCCGAGGCCTTTCGCGGCCAGTTCTCATCGCAGTTCCTGCCGGCGCTGCGTGGATTGCAGGTCGGTCTCGACGAGCAGGCGACGATCGTCGCAGGACGCCGCGAGGCCATCGCCGCCGCGACGGGCTGAGGCCGATGCACGATGACGAGCGCGCCCGGGTGCTGGCGGCCAGCGCCCACGACCTGGCCACCGCCCTCGACGCGCTCGTCGTCCTCGCGGCCGGACCCACGGCTGCGGGGCCGTGGATCGAGCGGCTTCGCAGCGATCTCGCGACCCGGCGCGCGTCGATGACGCAGGTGGTCGATGCTCTTGCTCGACACGCTTTGCTGCTGAGGTCGCAACGCCAACCGGCAGGCCAGCCTGGGTCACCAGCTCGATGATCGTTCGGGTGAGGACGCACACGACCCCCGACGCGCCACCGGTGGTGGTCGAGGTTGAGGTGGCGGATCCGCGAGCACACATGGCCGACCTGGCCGCGGCGCTCGGCTGGCACAGTCGGGTCGAAGTCGATGGAGCGTTCGTCGCCGACGACGCGGAGATCGGGACGACCCTAAGGCCCGGCGCATCCCTTGTGGAGGCCGCAGCCGTCAACGCATCCCGGGGTGTCCGCCACGCGAACCGCAGTGCGGACACTGGCGTCCTCGTCGCCGGACTTGATGCCGGAAGGCCTTCGACGCGACCGGCGCAGGTGCTGGGCGACGCATCGCGGGAGGTGACGTTCGATGCAACCAGCGCCGTGCGGAGCGACCCCGGCGCGCCGCATCCCCACGCCGGCTCGATCAGCCGCAGCGGGCTTGGACCGGTCGCGGCGGATGGCCGTCGGCCGGTGCTGCGCCCCGCACTGGCCATGCCTGGCACCACGCCGAGCCAGGAGATCGTTCGCCCACACGTGGAGCAGGCGCCCGACCCGACCCCGATCTCGTGGGCACCCCTGGTCGTCCCGATGGTGGCGGGGATCGGCATGGGTGCGCTCATCGACCCTCGGTTGGCGGCGTTTGCGCTCGTCGGTCCGGCGGTGTCCCTCGGCTCGCTGGTAGAAGATCGCCGCCGGGTTCGACGGGGGAAGCTACGCGCGGCCACCTCCCTTGCTGAGGAGCGCGCCCGCCTCTGCGTTGAGGTCGAGGCGGTCGCGACCGGCTTGGTTCGCCAGGCTCGCGACGAACACCCTGACGCCGGCGATGTCGATGCTGCCTTCAGCGATGCGTCGCGACCCGGCGCCCTCGTCTGGCACCGGCGCCCCTCCTCGCGGCGTTTCGGCTGCGTCACCGTTGGGTTTGGCCGAATCGACGTCGACGCGCCCGTCGAATCGGGCGGCGCGGTGCCTCCAAGTCGGTGGAGCCCTGGTCCAGTTGCCCTCGCCGGCGTGCCGATCGTCGTGAGCCTCGCGCCCGGCTGGCTCGGCATCGCCGGCCCGCCCGAGGTCCGTCGTGCGGTTGCCCGCTGGGTTGTGGCTCAGCTCGCAGCGTGGCACGGCCCGTCCGACCTCGGCCTGGCGGCCGTCGTCGAGCCGGACGGGGCCGCCGGGCGCGCTTGGGAGCACCTCGCCTGGTTGCCGCACACCGGCACGGCTTCGGTCGGAGGGGCATGCGCCCTGGGGACGGTGGGGGCGGCATCTGCGGACGCCATCATCCGGGCGGCGGCGAGGGACGCTCGCATGTGTGTGGTCGTCATCGACGGCCCCGACCCGATGAGAGTCGACCTGTCCCTCCCCGCTACCGGGATCGTTCTGGCGACCCGCGCCGACGATCTGCCTGCACGGTGTGCGACGGTCGTGGTGGTTGACGACTCGGGGCACCTCGTAGCCCTCCAATCACCGGGGCCGGTCGATGGTGCCGAGACGATCTTGCCGGGTCTCGCAACGGGCATCTCCATCTCGACAGCCGACCGGTGGGCGCGTCGCCAGGCCGCGTGGAGTGACCCAGAGCAGCGCGCCGCCTCGGCCCTGTCCTCGGATGTACGCCTCCTCGGGTTGCTGGGTCTCGACGACCCGACCCCGTCCGGAGTCCGCGACCGGTGGGCCGCAGCACTGGGCCCCATCACCCCCCTCGGCATGACAGCCGGTCCAGCCGGACCAGTTCCCTTGGTAGTGGACCTCGTCGCCGACGGCCCCCATGCCTTGGTCGCGGGCACCACCGGCGCCGGCAAGAGCGAGCTGCTCCGCACGCTGGTTGCCGGACTTGCCGCCACGGAGTCCGTCGATCGGTGCACCTTCCTCCTCGTCGACTACAAGGGCGGCGCAGCGTTTGACGCGTGCGCGGCGCTGCCGCACGTCGTTGGCGTGGTCACCGATCTGGCGCCGGACGACGCCAGCCGCGCGCTGGCAAGTCTGCACGCAGAGCTGCGACGCAGGGAGGAGCTGCTGGCGCAGACCGGCGCGCGCGCGATCGAAGAGCTCGCGAGCGACGAGCAGGGATGGTGGCCAATGGCTCGACTCGTCATCGTCGTCGACGAGTTCGCCACGCTGGCGCGGGAGCATCCGAGCTTCGTTGATGGGCTTGTCGGCGTCGCCCAGCGCGGCCGTTCGCTCGGCGTCCACCTCGTGCTCGGCACCCAGCACCCCGGCAGCACGATCACCGACCAGATCAGGGCGAACACCAACCTGCGCATCGCCCTCCGCGTGCAAGCGGCCGCGGACTCGATCGACGTCGTCGGTACCGGCGCCGCGGCCACCATCGATCGGGCGTGTCCCGGCCGTGGCGTCCTGCGAGCAGGCGCAGACGACGCGCGCGAGTTTCAGGGGGCGCTTGCCACCGCTGCGGCGCCAAGCGCCTGTGCGCGCGTGACGGTGCGAGCCGTCGACGCCTTCGAGCCCCAGGCGCTCATCGCCGCAACCGGGGACACCGACCTCGGCGCACTCGTCGGCGCGATTCGTGCCGCCGCAGCCAGTCTCGGCGCGCCGCCACCAACCAAGCCGTGGCTCGACCCACTGCCTTCCCAGATCGACCTTGGCCAGCTGGAGCGGCAAGCGCCGTCCGCACGAGCAGTCCTCGGACCGGTCCCGCTCGGGATGATCGATGACCCAGATCGACGATGGCAGGGCCCCCTGCTGTGGGACCCGACGGCCGGGGGCGTGCTCTTCGCGGGTGTCGTCGGTTCGGGCACGACCACCGCGGCGCACACAGCCGCGCTGGCAGTTGTGGCGTCGGTGCCTCCTGACGCCGTGCACATCGTGGCCATCGACGGCGGACCGACCGGGCCAGGGGGACTGGGGGTCCTTCAGTCC
The DNA here is from genome assembly GCA_043739605.1 of Acidimicrobiales bacterium. Lineage (GTDB taxonomy): Bacteria > Actinomycetota > Acidimicrobiia > Acidimicrobiales > JAUJNH01 > JAYUDU01. Next base: position 4,342 of record JAYUDU010000240.1, read on the forward strand.
CTACCGCATTGCGCCGGCATCGTTCGCCCTGCGGAGCGCGAGCGGCTGATGCGCCTCATCGGGTCGTTGGTGACCCGCATGGACGCCGGAGCCGTCGGCCAAGGCGGCACCGGGTCGTGGTCGGCGCCGAACGTGGTGCTGATCATCGACGGACTCGCCGCGCTGCGCCGCGAGCTGTCCGACCTCGCAGGCCTCGAGCTGATGGATGATCTGGGGCGCATCGTGGCCGAGGGGCCCGGTGCTGGCATCGCGTGCATCATCGCCGCCGACCGGTTTGCGACGGTCCCCTCGGCCTGGCTCGGTGGGCTCGGCTGTCGGGTCGCGCTCCGCCTCGCCGACCGCAACGACGAGCTGGCGGCTGGCATCGTCACCACATCGTCAGGGCCTGCGCCGCCGGGACGGGGGCGGCTGGTCGGGCGGGGCTCGGCCACGCCGGGCATGGGGGCGACGCCCCATCCACTCGTGGTGCAGCTGGCGCGTCCGGTCGGCGTCGCGCCGATGACCGCGGGCGGGGACCTCACGGGCGGCCCGCGACCGATTGCGGTATTGGGCGACGACATCGCGCTGTGCGACGTGATGGGCGCACGCCCCCTGAGGGTGGCGCTGCGCCCCGGCGAAGATCACGTTCTGCCGCTCGTCATCGGTCGGCGATCACTCGACCTCGGGCCTGCGGTCGTCGACCTCCCCCTCGCCGCCGCCAGCCTCGTCGTCGGCCCGGCCAGGTCTGGGCGATCGTCGACGTTGGCGACACTCGTCCGGAGCGCAGCGGCTGCGCATCCAATGCTGCG
>JAYUDU010000241.1:0-1874 GCA_043739605.1 Acidimicrobiales bacterium
CGAAACCACAAGCCGCGCTCGATGAGCCCGGCGGCGACCAGCACGACGATCGCCGCAGGGACAGAGAACGGGGCAAGCGCCACCGCCATCACGCCGAGAACGACGCGACGCCCGAAGCCGACGCTGAGCGGGCCGGCCAAGAGCGTGCCCACCACCGGCTGGTCGATGCGTGCCGACCATGCCTCCAGCCCGAACTGCGCAGCGACGACGATGGCGAGCGTCCACCACACGCCGCTGAGCACGGCCGCGGCCGCGGCGGCGGTGAGCGCGAACCGCGGCACGGTGGCGACGGCGCGCCACACGGCCCGGCGAGTGACGACGTAGACCGCTGCGGAGCAGCCAACCGCGGCGGCGAGCGCGAGGGATGCCGCGATCCGCAACGGGATCACCAGCGCGCGCCATGCCACCAGATCGGCTACCACCTCGGGCAGGTGGTGTGGCATGGACGCCAGCGCGGCGAGGGCGGTGAGGGGCGCCGCCGCGGCGATGGCGAGGACCTCCCGGGACAACCATGAGCGGCGCCACCCGAGGACGGCTCTCCACGCCAGCAGCGGGCGCCCCAGATGCGAGACGCTCGCGGTTGCGGCGGCGAGCACGAACCCGAGGGCGGGAAGCGGGTAGCCCATGGCCATGGCGCCAAGTGCGGTCTGGGACAGGACCAGCAGCGCAGCGAGGGCAGGATGGCCATGCGCCGGCACTGGCGCCCGAACTGCGGGAGGGAGCGCTCTCGTGGTGCGACGGCCGATGAAGCGGGTGGAGGGCGCAGTGAGCGCGGGGTCGGGTCCGGCACCGAGCGCCCAGTCCGTGGAACCGCGCTCGACGATGGTGATGCGGATGGCCTCTGTCGGACACGCCTGCACGCACGCGGGCGCCTCCCCCTCGGCCAGGCGGTCGTGGCACATGTCGCACTTGCGAACGATGCCGAGACGCTGGTTCATGACCGGCACCTCGTAGGGGCAGGTCATCGTGCAATAGCCGCACCCGATGCACGCGTCGTCGAGGTGCACGACCGCGCCGCTGAAGAGGTCCTTGGTGTACGCGTTGGCAGGGCACCCAGTCATGCATGCGGCGTCGGCGCAGTGATGGCACGCGGAGGTGACGTGCTGGTGGCCGACGCGGCCCACGGTGCGCCACGCCTCGTCGGCATCCAGCCCGTTGAGGTTGGTGCAGCCGGTGACGCACGCCTTGCAACCGGTGCACGCGTCGAGGTTCACCTCGAACGCGAACTGCTCTGTCGGCAGCGGCGCGCTCAGCGGGATGAGCGACTGGTAGCGGCCGCCCGGACCCGTGGCGAGCGCTTCCATCGTCCCGGTGCGCTCTGCCTCGTCGTGCGCAGCTGAGAAGCGGGCGACTGCGGTGACGTCGCGCTGCTCTGCCAGCAGGTCCTCCAGGAGCGCGACGAGCAGGGAGTCTCGGTGGTCCGACACCCTGTCAACCATCGTCATCGGCTCATGCACGGCCGGCCAGGACGCCAGCGAAAGCGCCGACCTCGACTCGACCGCCGACGATGCGAACGGGCCAGCACCTGACACATGCGGTGGCATCGTCGACGCAGATGCCAGTGCGCAGGTCGAAACGCTGCTTCTTCAGTGGTGATGCGACGGTCACAACATCACCAACGCTACCGATGATCCCTCGGGCCAAGACCGCAACCCCAGAGAACGGGTCGATGCCGTCGATGGCCACCACATCGTCGTCGCCGAGGCGGAACAACGCGATGGGCATGCCGTCGACCAGGGCTTGCACACCGCGATCCCTCGGCAGGGCATCGAGCGCCGCGACATCGACGAAGCGGGGGCGGTCGTCGCCCTCTTCCACCGATCCAACGTGACTGGAGCCGGCCCTGGCCACCGGCTCCACCTCTGCGCCGCGGG
>JAYUDU010000242.1:0-1871 GCA_043739605.1 Acidimicrobiales bacterium
GCGCTGGGCGCAAGAGGCCTTCGGCTCGGCAAGCCTTCCCAAGCTGCGCGTGATCGCAACACCAGAGGGCAGCGACGCTCGAGTGGCGCTGTCCGCGGCCTACGTGCCGGCCGCGCTCGTCGTTGCGGCCTCGTCAGCGGTCCCCGGGTTCTTCGCTCCAGTGTGGTTGCCAGGCGAGCGGGCGACGGCATGGGTGGACGGGATGTGTGGCGGATCCTGCACCAACGCCGACCTGGCATCTGCGGCCGCCCATCTCGTCGTCATCGTCCCCACGGGTCACCCAGACCTCCCAGGCGGGGCACGCGTGCTGGCGACGCTTGATGATGAGATCGCCATCTACCGGTGCAACAATCCCGGCGCCACGGTCAGCGTCTACGTCCCCGACGCCGATTGCGTGCGTCTCGTCGGGTCACCGGATGATCTCTTCCGCCTGGATCTGGCCGTCGAGGCCGAGGAGCGGGCGCGGATGATGGTCGCAAACATGTTCAGCGAAGACGCCCACGCCATGACCGCCTGCTGACCAATCGGTGTCGTCAGGCCAAGACGTGGGCCTTCTCGGGCGTCCACCAGACGGGCTCTGGGTACACGTGACGCACGACCCGATTGCTCCGGAACGGTCGCCACTCACCGTCGGCGAGCGTGAGGCGGTCCGACACCGCGTAGATGACCGCAGGGTTGAGGCCGAAGCCGACGTGGGTGCCCCTGACCTCGATGTTCTCGCGACGCGGGCCGTCCTGGTCGATGCAGTACGACCAGTGCACGACGCCGTCGGTCCGGGAGTAGATGGACGTGCTCGGCATGGCGAGCGGTGCCATGTCCTCCTCGGCTGGCATGTCGGCGCGATCCTGGGCGCCTGCCATGTGCTGGCTGCGGTAGCGCTCGTAGATACGCCCGACGGGCGTGTCGCGGCCGTCTCGCATCCGGTATGGGCTGCCGAGGGTGATGACCTGGCGGACGAGGTCGGGGAACTCTCTGGCCATGGCCCTGGCGAAGATGCCGCCAAGGCTCCAACCGACCAGGCTGACCTTCGCCTCGTGGCGCTCCGTGAGGAGGTGCAGCCTCGTGACGAGGCCCTCGATGATCTCTTGCGTTGGTCCGATGTTGCGGCCCTGGCCCCACCCGTGCACCCAGTACCCCTGGCCGCGGAGGGTCTGGCGCAGCGCGGCGGTGGATCGATCGGTTGCGGTGAAGCCGGGCAGCACGAGGACTGGATGGCGGTCGCCGCGCCCCATCGCCCGCAGCAGCGGCGAGGCGGCCGCGAATGCGCCAACCTCGTAGATGACGCGTTGTTCCATGGCCATGCGTGCGAAGCCGGAACTGGGATGGTCGCTCATGCGGGGGTGTCCTGTGCGGGGATGGGTTGGAGGGTCATGTGGCGAGCTTGAGCAGCTCGGCCTGGGCGGCCTTGATGCCGTCGAACATCGACCACAGCTCGTCGACCGCATCGGCATCTGCAACGATGCCCCAGTCGAGGTTTCCGTTGTATGACGACACCGTGATGTTCAGCCCTAGGCCGTCGGTGATGGCCGAGTAGGGGTACGAAGCGAGCTGCTGCGCGCCGTCCAGGTACACAGGGAACGGAGGCCCAGGCACGTTCGAGATGGTGAGGTTGAACGGCGACAAGCGGGGAGTCTGCCTGGTGCGGTAGGCGAGGCGCATGGCGGTGTACATCGCCCACGCCGGAACCAACGCCATGGCGTCGATCTGTGCGGACGCGGGTACCGCCTTGTTCATGATCTTCTGGGCCTTCATCGCATCGCTGACGAGGCCGAGCCGCTCCACCGGATCTGCGATGTTGGTGAAGAGCTTGCCCCCGACCGCCGAGATGGCGTTTCCGGCCTCCATGGCGTCGCCTTCGCGGATGTTGACCG
>JAYUDU010000243.1:0-1870 GCA_043739605.1 Acidimicrobiales bacterium
GACAACGAACAGGGCGCAGGCCGTGGTGAACACGAGGCCGCCGGCGCTGGCGACCTTGTCTGAGGCGTTGGCGTACACCCCGAGGTGGCGGAGGTGGTAGATGACGTGGGGCAGGCCGAACACCGCGTTGGCGGCACCGGCGGCACCGAGGAGGAGGCGTTCTGGCCGGATGGCCGCCCACAGCGCCAACAAGCCGACGGCGAGCACGGCCGCGCCGACATCACGGACGAGGTGCTCGTTGTAGGGCCCATCGATGGACACCCACGTGCGCCCACCGCCAGGGAACGTGTCGAACCACTGGCGAGGCGCAAACGTCGCCCACACACCCAGCACCAGGTTCTGGCCAATCAGCACGACGAGGGCCAGGCGGGCGGCGAGCCTCATCGTCCCCACCCCTCAGCGATCGACGGGTAGGTCGGCGCCCATCCGAACGAAGCCAGCTTGGCGTTGGCGACGCGCACCGAACGGCCGAGCATCTCGACGCGGCGTGGGGTGATGCCAGAGCCAGGCAGGCGCCACGGCCGTGTCAGCCCCATGGCTGCGGCCGCTGCCGCGCCGGCCTCCAGCCGGGTCATCGGCGTGTCGTCGCCGACGTTGTAGGTGCCAGACGGCAGCGTCAGCGCGGCGACCACGGCTGAGGCGGCGTCCTCGGCGTGGATGAACGACGCGTAGGCGCCGGCCTTGCCGATGAACGGGTTGATGCGCTTGCGCAGGAGCGCCGTGAAGGTCTGCGTGTGGCTCGCCTCCGGCGCGTAGAACTGGGCGAATCGCAGCACCACGCCGACGCCGGCCGCAGCCGCGAAGCCGAGTGCCGCGGCCTCCGCGGATGCTGCGGCCTTGTAGCCGTCCGGGTAGTCGAGGGGGCTGTCCTCTGTGACCCATGCGGCGCCGGCATCGACGTACGGGAAGCAGATCGACTCCTGCACATACCTCATCGCACCCGTCGCACGGGCGGCGGCCACGAGGTTGGAGCACCCGTCGGAGCGGATGCGCTCGTTCATCGCCCACGCCGACGAGCGAACCGCCTTTCTCATCGGGGGGATGCTGGTCGCGAGGTTGACGACGGCCTCGTGGCCGTCAACGGCGTCCTTGACCATGGCCGCGTCGAACAGGTCGACGCGAGCGGCACGGCCGCCGAGACGCTGCACGACCGCAGCCTTGTCGTCGGACCGTGCCAGCGCGGTGACCTGATGGCCGGCGGCGACGAGGGCGGGGAGGGCGCGCATGCCGACGACACCCGTTCCGCCTGCGAGGAAGACCTTCATGGGTGTGACCTCCTGGGTCGATTGGTTGGGGTGAGAGCGTCTCGAAGCCACGTTGCCGAACCGGCGAGCTGTGCGGGCGGCGCGTCGCGCAGCACCCCTTCGTTGAGCGCGGCGATGGTCACCGCGGCCAGCGCGTCGCGCCACGCCCGCTCCGCGGCCCACATCGCGGCGGCGATGCCACACGCGCCCCGGTAGGCCGCCGGCGGTTGCGCGGCCGGTCCTCGCTGGCGGATCTCGGAGCAGGTGAACGCCGGCTCGTCACCGTCGACGGCCAGCACCACGTCGAGAAGCGAGATGTCCTCGGCGGCGCGGGCCAAGCGGTAGCCACCCCGAGGGCCAGGCACGGACTCGACAAGCCCGCTTCGCACGAGTGCCTGCAAGTGCTTGGCGAGGTAGGGCTGGGGCACCCCGTGGAACTCCGCAAGGCGTTGCGCCGATATCGCTCGCCCGGCGGGGACCACGGCCAGGATGGTGCAGCAGTGCACCGCCCACTCGACGCCCGAACCGATCCGCATAGATCCGGATACTAACTATCCAGGTTAGTCGTGGCAAGAGGCCCGTCTACGCCTCGACGACCACCGTCGGGCCGCCGACGAGGCGAACGC
>JAYUDU010000244.1:0-1867 GCA_043739605.1 Acidimicrobiales bacterium
TGGTCGCGGCGGCACTCCCGTTGGCGGGAACCTCGGTTCGGGTCGGCGTCTCCGGCACGCCTGGCGTCGGCAAATCGACCTTCCTCAACGTCCTCGGGATCCGCCTGGTGGCGACCGGGCGCCGGGTGGCTGTGCTCGCGGTCGACCCGACGTCGCAGCGCACCGGGGGCTCGATCCTGGGCGACAAGACGCGGATGGGCGACCTCGCCCGCTCGCCTGCTGCGTACATTCGGCCGTCGCCCGCAGGCCGCACGCTGGGTGGAGTCGCGCGTCGCACCCGTGAGGCGATGCTCCTGTGCGAGGCGGCGGGCTTCGACGTCGTGCTCGTCGAGACCGTCGGCGTCGGCCAGAGCGAGGTCGCCGTCGCAGGGATGGTCGACACGTTCGTGCTGCTCCTGGCGCCCGGCGGCGGCGACGAGTTGCAGGGCATCAAGCGCGGCGTGATGGAGCTGGCGGACATCGTGGTGGTCAACAAAGCGGACGGCTCGCTGCTCGGCTCGGCGCAGCACGCGGCCGCAGACCACCGCGCTGCGCTCCACCTTCTGCGCCCGACGTTCTCGAGCTGGACCCCCGAGGTACTGCTTGCGTCGGCCGCGAACGGCGCCGGCATTGACGAGATGTGGGAGACCGTCGGCCGCCATGCCGCCGCCTTGCGCTCGGCCGGCGACCTGGCTCGCCTGCGTGCGAGCCAGGCTGCCAAGTGGCTGTGGGACGACGTCACCGATCGGTTGCTGATCGCGGCGAGGGACCTGCCGGCAGCGGCTGCGAACGAGGCCGAAGTCGTGGCCGGCCGTGTCGCTCCATCGGCGGCCGCGACGGCCATCGTCGCTGGCCTCCTCGGATCCGACGCGGCGCACGCCGGCTGACCGCGGGCCGGGTCGGCGCCGGTACCAGCGGCCGGTAGCCTCCGCCGCATGGCCGTGAAGTTCGTGATCATCGGCGGCGGTCCCGCCGGCACCCAGGCGGCGACGTGGGGAGCGCGGCTGGGCGCCGACGTCACGCTCATCGAGCGCGAGGTGCTCGGCGGTGCCGCCAACCTGTGGGACTGCATCCCATCCAAGGCGATGATCGCCATCGGCGGCGTCATGAGCCTTGCGCAGCGAGCCCACAAGATGGGCTTGCGAGACATCCAGACCACGATGGACTTCGACGCCATACGCGAGCGCAACGCCAGCATCGAAACTCGACTGAAGGATCAGGTCCGCAGCCTCCTCGAGAGCCAAGGCGTGCGTCTCATCGACGGCACCGCCCACCTCGTCGGCCCTCACGAGGTCGCCGTTGACGCGGCCGACGGCACCGTCATCAAGCTCGATGCCGACGCCATCCTGGTCAGCACCGGCAGCCGCCCCCGCATCCCCGACTTCGCCAAGCCCGACGGTGTGCGCATCCTCACCACCCGCGACGCGTACCCACCTCCAGAACTGCCAACGCACCTCTGCGTCGTGGGCTCAGGGGTGACCGGCGTCGAGTTCACCCACATGTTCTCTGCGTTCGGGTCAACGGTCACGCTCGTCGTGTCACGCCAGCAGGTGCTGCCGAAGAAGGACACCGAGGTCGCCGCCGCCCTCGAAGAAGACTTCTTGGGGCGCGGCGTAAACCTGTTGAAGGGCGCCAAGGCGTGCGCCATGACCCTTGTGGACGGGCCAGATGGCGCCGGCGTCCTGGTCGAATGCTCCGATGGCCGCAAGGTCAATGCAAGCCACGCACTGCTCTGCATTGGCTCCATCCCGAACTCAGCTGGGCTCGGCCTTGAGACCGCCGGCGTCGAGGTCGATCAGGGTGGCTATGTCCCGATCAACCATCACTGCCAGACGAACATCGGTCACATCTACGCCGCAGGCGACCTGTCTGGGCGCCTGCCCCTGGC
>JAYUDU010000245.1:0-5106 GCA_043739605.1 Acidimicrobiales bacterium
GCCCCGGGGGGGGGCGTCGGCGGCGACCCCCCCCGCGACGGCGACACTGTCGCTCATCGGCGCGACCGCTTCGGCAGCGGCGGTTGTCAACCTGGGCTCGACGATCGCCTCCCTGACGGGATCTGTGTCCTCTGCCGCCGCCTCGATCACGGGTGGAATGGCAGCCTCCGGGGCCTCAAACGCCAGGAGGGGTGTTTCGTCGCCGGCGGCCTCGACCGGCTCGCCAACCTCGACGAGACCGCTCTCGACGAGATCGCGCACCGCTCGGCAGGCGTCCAGGCTCGAGACGCTGAGCAGGTCCGCGACACCGGACCCGGTTCCGGCCGCAGCCACGGCCACCATCGTGCGCCACCGGGCCGCACTGAGGATGACCTCGGGTGTCGGCGCTTCGGCCACCAGGCCCAGGCGATGGCGCAGCGACGGGATGACCGCCTCGATCGCTCGCCACTCTTCAAGGCGCGCCGCGGCATCCGCCAGAAGTCGCTCGGCGGCCACAGGCCGACCGGCTCGCGCCGTCTTCTCGTCGGCGTCGAAGCGAAACGATCCGCCGTCGAGACGGAGCAGCTCGAAGACCGCGTCGACGTCGTCGCTGGTCGGCCCGGACGGGCCGCTGGCCTCGGTGGCCACCACCTGGCCCTCGGAGAACCACAACCGGCCTCGGCTCGGGGACCCATCGACGGACAGGGACCCGGTCTTGCGAGTGCCGGCAAGCAGTCCGATGACCTCGGCGAGCGGGAACGTCTCGAGCGACCCATGCAGCGACACGTCGACCTCCTGGAACACAGCGTTGATGGCGCATGAAACGCCAGGACATTGGTCCATCGGCATGGATCGGCATCCCCCTTGAGCGCGATTTTGTCGAAACGGTGCCAGAGCCGGGTGCCTCAGCCTCGGGTCGTGCGTGCCGCGGCGGTCATCGCCGCGATCGGGGCTGCGACGCCCGTCCACAGCTGGAACGCGAAAGCGGCCTGATGGATGAGCATTCCCAGGCCATCCATCGTCGTCGCGCCGCCCCGTCGGGCGGCCGCCAGCAGCGGCGTCTCGAGCGGGTGGTACACCAGATCGACAACGAGCTGACCCTGTTCAAACACGTCGGCGCGCACGGGGCACTGGCCTGCGGTGGCAGTGTCCGCCATCCCCACGGACGTCGCGTTCACGAGCAGGTCGAAGCTCGGCATCGGCGCATCGAAGCCACGCGTCCTCCCGACGCTCCCTGCGAGGGCAGCCGCCGCATGAGCCGCCGCAACGCGCCGACCCACCACGACCACCTCCGCCGCTCCGATGCGGGACAGGGCCTCGACCACCGACCGGGCCGCGCCTCCGGTTCCCAGCACCACACACCGCCGGCCCGCCGCGTCGTGGCCCTCGGACATGAGGGAGGCGACGAGTCCATCGCCGTCCGTCGACGCGCCGATCAAGTTCGGGCCGTCCCGATAGACGCAGTTGACAGACCGCAGCCGCTGCGCAGCCGACGTGCGCCGCTCCAACGCCGTGAAGGCGTCCTCCTTGTGCGGCATGGTGACCGACAACCCGCCAAGGCCAAGCGTCCCCATGGCCGCGACGGCAGCCCCCGCTTCCCCCGGCGCCACGTCGAACGCCGCGTACACCCAGTCGAGGCCCGTCGCCGAGAACGCCGCGTTGTGAATCGCCGGCGAGCGGCTGTGCGCGACGGGGTGGCCGATGACCCCTGCGATGGTCGTCGTACCGGTTGCGGACGCCGGCACCGCCGCAGCAGCGCCGGCGTCTGGCGTCACGGGAGGATCCCTGCCGCCCGTGCCTTGGCCACATTGGCGTTGTGCTCCGCAAGGGTCGCTGCGAAGGCGTGCTTTCCGTCGGCGGACGTCACCACATAGAAGAGGAACGGCCCTTGGGCGGGGGCTGCCGCGGCTTGGATGCTGGCCCGACCCGGAGCGGCGATCGGCCCCGGCGGCAGTCCTGGCGTCTTGTAGGTGTTGTAGGGCGACGCCACGTTGAGGTCGGCAACGGTGGGCGTGCCCTTCGGACCAGACGGCTTCTTGCCCTGCTGAGCCAGCGCGTAGATGGCGGTCGCGTCGATCTCCAGCCGCATGTTCTTCCCGAGGCGATTGGCGATGACCTCGGCGATCAGCGGACGATCCTCGTCGAGCTTCGCCTCACGCTCGATGAGGCTGGCCTCGATCAGCAACTGGTAGGGCGACAGCTTGCGATCCTCCGCCGCCTGTTGGAGCCCGCTCTCCGTGCTGACCCGCACCATCGTGTCGATCATCCGTTGGATGATGCGCCCCTCGTCATCGTTCGCGCCGATCTGGTACGTCGAGGGAAACAGCAGCCCTTCGAGGCTGTTGACGCCGGTCGGCTCGAGGGGCGATCGGATGGAGCCGTTCGTCGCCAGCTCCTTGAACCTCGCAGCGGTACGGCCAGGCAGCTTCCCGACGAGTTCGGCGATCTGGTCGAGACGCAACCCCTCCGGCACCAGCAACCGGGCATCCGGCGCCTTCTGCCCCTTCGACAAGATGTCGGCCACGGTCTGATAGCTCGAGTTGCGCTGCAACGTGTACTCGCCAGCCTGGTACGGGCCCTTGCCGCCGAACTTGGTCCAGTAGGCGAAGACCCGGGCCCGGTGCACGACTCCGGCCATGGCGAGGGTCTCCGAGATCTGGTCCGTCGACAGCCCCTTGGCGAGGCGAACCTGCACGTCGGCTCCTGGCATGCCGCTCGGGCTGATTGCACCGGCGATGTACCGGTACCCACCGAACAAGGTCCCCGCCGCCAGGACGAACACGATGAGAACCAGCACAAGCCACCGCGGGCGGCGCCTCGGCTCGGTTGGGAAGCTCTCGATGCGAGGATCGGGCGTGACGTTCTCCGACGGGGTCGTGCTCACGGGGTGAGGATCCTCGCAGGTTTGGCGGTCACGGCGACACCACGGCCACGCCTCGGCACCCGCCGTCCAAGAAGGATTGCAGCAGGACAGCCGCCGCAGCCGCGTCGATGGTCGATCGACGTTGTCTCGTGTTGTGCCCCGCGGCCGCGAGGCCGACGTGCGCGGCTGCCGACGTCATCCGCTCGTCGACCAGGACCACTGGCACTCCGTTGGGAGCGAGCACAGTCGCCAGTGCCTCCGCCTCTGCCCTCGCCGATGTCGCGGCCTGCGCCTCACGTCCCCTGAGATCTTTGGGGAGCCCGACGACGACGATCGTGGCCTCCTCGTCAGCGACGACACGAACGATGCGCTTGTGAAGGTCTGGGGTGCGAGGCAGCACCGCACGGGGCGATGCCAGCGTACGCGTGAGGTCGCTGGCGGCGATGCCAATCCGAACGGTGCCGAGATCGATGGCGAGGACCCGGCCAGACGTCGGCAGGTTCACGCCAGCGCGGCGCGCACAAGATCGAGCGCGGCGTCGATGGCGCTGGGGTCGCGGCCGCCGGCCTGCGCGACATCGCCGTTGCCGCCCGCACCGCCGCCGCACAGCTTGGCGGCATCGGCGAGGAGGCTCGACGCCTTCTGGCCCTTTGGGACCACCGCGACCAGCGCGACCTTGGCGCCATCGGGCGAGCCAGCAAGAACGACCGCCCTCGCGGCGTCACCGAGGCGGTCACGAACGATGAGGGCGAGCTGGCGCATGGCATCCGCGGCAAGGTCGTCGCGACGAACGACGACGACGCCGCCCTGCGCCGTTGCCACCAGCGCGTCCGCCTCGGCGGCGAGCCCGGCCGATTCGAGGGCCTTCACCATGTCTGCGAGGGTCTTGCGCTCCGCGAGGAGCCGCTCGATCGCCTGGGGCACCTCGGCCGGCGATACCTTCAGGGCTGTCGCGGCATGGGCCAGCGTGTGCTCGACGTTCCTCGCATGAGCGAGCGTGCCGGTGCCGGTGGTGGCGTAGATGCGCCGCACGCCGGAGGCCACCGACTCCTCCTTGGCGATGCGAAGCGGGCCGATCTGGCCGAGCGCCGTGACGTGCGTGCCGCCGCACAGCTCCTTGCTGGTGGGCCCGGCGTCGAGCACCCGCACGGTGGCGCCGTACTTCTCTCCGAAGAAGGCGATGGCGCCTTCGGCCTCGGCCTCTGCCTTGGTGAGCTCGCGCACCGCCACGCCGTGATCACCCAGCACCTCGATGTTGACGAGCTCCTCGATCTTGGCCGTCTCCTCGGCGGTGAGACCACCGAAGTGGCTGAAGTCGAAGCGCAGCTCGTCTGGCGTGACGAGGCTGCCCTGCTGCTTCACGTGGTCGCCGAGAACCGTTCGCAGAGCCGAGTGCAGCAGATGCGTGCCGGTGTGGTTGCGCTGGATGGCGGTGCGCCGGTCGGCGTCGATGGCGACCTCCGCCTGCTGTCCCGGCAGGATCGTGCCGCTGAGAACCTTGACCAGGTGCCGCGTCAGACCAGGAGCGCCGCGCGTTGTGTCGATGACTGCGGCGGCTCCCGTCTCGGTGGTGATGTCACCGGTGTCGCCCACCTGGCCCCCGCCCTCCGCGTAGAACGGTGTGCGGTCGAGGATGATCTCGAACTGGGTGGGGTCGGGTTCGCCAGCCGCGCTCAGACGGCTGCTCGCCAGGACCGCAAGGACCTTGGCCGTCGCGGTGGCGTTGGCGTGGCCCAAGAAGACCGTCTCCCCGCACTGCTCCAGGAGGTCCTTGTACGCGGCCGTGTTGATGCTGCCGCCCTTGTCCTTCTTCGCGGCGTCCTTGGCCATCTGGCGCTGATCCGCCATGGCCTTCGCGAAGCCCGCCTCATCGATCGTCGCGCCCCGCTCGTGGGCGATCTCCCTGGTGACCTCGATGGGAAATCCGTGGGTGTCGTGCAACTCGAACGCCACTGCGCCATCGACGGTAGCGACGGCGTCGACGAGGACGCTGCCGAGCCTGGTGAGGCCGCGCTGAAGCGTCGATCTGAAGTTGCCCTCTTCGACGTCGAGGATGCGGCGGATGAAGTCTTCGTTGCGCCTGATGTCGGGGTAGACGGCCTGCATGCGTTCGATGACGGCATCTGCCATCGGCACCATCACATCGGCCGTGACCCCGAGCGAGTAAGCGCGTCTCACCGCTCGGCGGATGATTCTGCGCAGCACATACCCACGATCACCGTTGCTGGGGAAGACGCCGTCATTGATGAGGAACGTCGAGGATC
>JAYUDU010000246.1:0-5098 GCA_043739605.1 Acidimicrobiales bacterium
GTTTCCCACAGCCTGCTCGCGACTGCAAGCATGGTGGCGTGCTTGAGGTTCGTGGTCTGTCGGTCGAGGTGGGCGGTCGTCTGACGCTCACCGACGGCAGCTTCAACGTGCACCCGGGCGACAAGGTCGGGCTCGTCGGTCGAAACGGTGCAGGCAAGACCTCGATGCTGCGCGTGCTTGCCGGCGAACGTCCCGCCTATGCCGGCACCGTCAAGCACACCGGCGCCCTCGGCTACCTCACCCAGGACCCGCTGCGCGACGAGCACCTCGTCGAGCGCACCGCGCTCACCCACGTCCTGTCCGGTCGTGGCCTCGACGAGATGGCCGCCCGCATGGAGAAGCTGCGCCTGACCCTCGAGGAAGACCCCTCAGACCGCAACATCGAGAAGTTCACGAAGGCCCAGGAGACCTACGAGCACGCCGGCGGCTACCAGGCGGACGCCGAGGTTCGCACGCTGCTGACCGGCCTGGGCCTGAAGAAGGACCGCGCCGACCTCCCCCTCGGCGTGCTGTCGGGTGGTGAGCGTCGCCGCGTCGAGCTGGCTCGCATCCTCTTCGCGGGCTCCGACCTGCTGTTTCTCGATGAGCCGACCAATCACCTCGACGTCGACGCCAAGACCTGGCTCCTCGCCTACATGCGCAGCTATCGCGGTTCGCTCCTCGTGATCAGCCACGACCTCGACCTGCTCGACGAGGCCATCAACCGCGTCCTGCACCTCGACGAGGGCACGCTCGTCCAGTACAAGGGCACCTACAGCCAGTACAAGACGCAGCGGGCGGCCGACGAGGAGCGCCTCGGCAAGGTCGCCAACATGCAGGCGGCCGAGATCACCCGTCTCGAGCGCCTCGCCGACGGCATGCGCGGCCAGACCGCCAAGCGGGCCAAGATCGCCAAGAGCCTCGACAAGCGCGTCGAGCGCCTCGAGACGAACAAGGTCGAAGGGCCAAGCCGCGAGCGCCGCTACAACGTGCGCCTGCCAGAGCCGCCCGCGCCGGGCCGCACGGTGCTCGAGATGACCGGCATCTCCAAGTCGTACGGCGGCAAGCCCCCGGTCTTCACCGGCGCAACGTTCGACATGGGCCGCGGCGACCGCGTGCTGGTGCTCGGCCTCAACGGCGCCGGCAAGTCCACGCTCCTCAAGATCCTCGCCGGCGTCACCGAGCCGGACGCGGGCACGGTGAAGTTCGGCCACAACGTCTCTGCGGGCTACTTCGCGCAGGAGCACGAGAACATCCACGCCGGCACTCGGGTCCTCGACCACGTCGCCAGCGGTGCCACCGGCCCGATGACCACGACAGAGCAGCGGGCGCTGCTCGGCATGTTCGGGATCCAGGGCGACATGGCCAATCAGGACGCCGGCACCCTCTCCGGCGGTGAGAAGACGAAGGTCTCGCTGGCCTGCCTCGTCGCCGGCCGCCACAACCTGTTGCTCCTCGATGAGCCCACCAACAACCTCGACCCGCCCAGCCGCACCGCCATCGGCCAGGCCCTCGCCTCCTGGAAGGGCGCCATGGTCGTCGTCAGCCACGATCCAGAGTTCGTCGAGATGCTGCGCCCCCAAAAGGTCCTCCTCCTGCCCGACGCCACCGTCGACCTGTGGAGCGACGACTTCATCGACCTCATCGAGATGGCCTGACCCCTCAAGCCGTCGCCTTCCCTCCTGCGGGCGAGCACCTCTCCTTCCGCTTCGCTCCCCCCGAGGCGCCCGTCCTCGTCAGTCCAGGCGACGGCGGAGTCAGGCTGCTGTGCCCTTTGGCTCGGCTTCGCCTCGCATGTTCGCCTTCGGCTCACTGGCCCCTCAAGCCGTCGCCTTCCTTCCTGCGGGCTTCGCCTCCCTGACCACGCGCTCGTACGCTCGTCATCGGCTATCGTACGTACATGGCCATGACCGCTTCTCGGCTGAGGACTGACGTGTACCGCGTGCTCGACGGTGTGCTCGCGACGGGCGAGCCAGTTGAGATCGAGCGAAACGGGCGCCTGCTGCGCATCATCGCCGTCGACGGACCCGAGTCGGCAGCCGCAGGGCCGGATCGACGTGACGTGATCGTTGGTGACCCGGGTGACCTTGCCGAAATCGGTTGGGACGAGGCGTGGCAGCCGGATCGCTGACATTCCTCGATACGCACGTCGCGGTGTGGCTCTACAGCGGCCATCTCGATCTGTTGTCCGAGGCGGCGATTGCGGCGATCTCCGAGGGCGAGCTTCGGATCTCGCCGATGGTGGTACTTGAAGCCGAGTACCTCCGCGAGATCGGTCGGCTCACCGTCCGCGGCGAGGAGATCGCCGACGGCTTGGCCGCCGAGCGCGGCGTGCAGCGGGACGCGAGCCCGTTCGGGGCAATCGTGCGTCGCGCCCTCGACCTGTCGTGGACGCGCGACCCGTTCGACCGGCTCATCGTTGCGAATGCCCTCGCTGCGGGCGGCGTGCTGGTCACGAAGGACGCTGTCATCCGTCGGGAGTCGACCGTCGCCGTCTGGTGAGAGGACTGCGGCAGTCCCGACCTGCCTGGCTGTTCCATGGCCGCGGCCCGTAGATTGACCAGCGTGGACGTGAGCAGCACCGTCGAGGTCGAGGCGCCAGAGGCGGCGATGGCGGCAGGGTGCCCGGTCGATCACGAGGCGCTCGCCGCGGCCGCTCGGGCCCAAGGCGCGTCGAAGTGCCCGATCGACCACACCGCGACGGCGAAGCAGCCCGCAGCGACGGGGGGCTGCCCGGTCATGCACGCCCCCAACGGGGTTCGCCGCAGCCCGGCCGACATGGTGGTGCGCTCCGTGCTGCGCATCAAGGAGCGGCCGGCTGGCGTCTCCGCGCAGTCCGCCTACGCCATCTTCCAGCGCTCGATGCTGATCTCGGCCATCCGCTGCACGCTTACCTACGTCGTGTTCCCGTTCCTCGCGCCGATCATCGGTGCCGTCACCGGCGTCGGTCCAGCCATCGGTGTCGTCATCGGGACGGGCGCGATCGTGTGCGACGTGTTCACCATCCGCCGGTTCTTCGCGGTGGACCACCGCTGGCGTTGGCACTTCTCCGCGATCGCCGCCTGCATCATCAGCCTGCTGCTCGTGCTCCTGGTGAAGGACGTCGCCCACCTCCTGGGCTGACGCTGAGGCTGAGGGGCAGCCAGGGACACCCGGCCTCAGCGCAGGACGTGCTCCTTGACCAGCGCGGCAAAGCAAACCCGGCGTTCGTCGTCCGCTGGCAGAAGGTGCGCGGTCCAGTGGTCGATCACGGCGAGATCGAGATCGGGACCCATCACGGTGAGCAGTGCGTCGAGGTCGACCCAGTCCTTCGGTCGGTTGAACACGATCTTGCACACCGCGAGCGACTCGCCGCTGAGCACGGGGATGGTGCGGTCGCCGAAGGGCTGGTTCGTGGCCATCGCTGCGAAGGCGTCGTGCACGGGGTCGTAGGCGAAGAACAGGTCGATCGGTGTTCGCCCCCACCACACCCGAGCTTGGCCCTGCTCTGGCACGCAGTCGAGCGGCTCGAGGTCGCAGCCCGGAGCGAGTGCGCTCAGCGCTGCACCGACCTCTGAGACCCGATCCGCGCCGACGAACAGGTTGCAGTCGATGTCGTGGGTGGCCCGCGGCTCGCTCCAGTATGCCAGCGCGAGCGCTCCGCCGAACGCGTGGGCGACGTCTGCCCCTGTGAGCGCATCGTGCAGCAGCACGACCTTTTCGGCCAGCGACGGCTCGGGGATCCGGGGTGCGGTCACGCAGTGACGAGACGGCGATCGAGCGGTGCCTGACGGCGCGGCGGCGGCAGCCGGTCGACGGTACCGAGGAGATCGTGCAGCGCGTCGGCGCGCTCCCGAGCGGAGGCTCCGATCCATCCCGCCGGCCCATCGATGGGGTGGGCCGAACCGCTGACGAGGTGTTCGAGTGCTGCCCGCATCGCCGGGGGGAGCATCGCCGTCCCGGTTCGACGAGCCGCGGCGATGAGCTCGTGGGCGTGACGCGCGGTTGCCGCCGCATCTGGCGCGACGCGCGCCCCCGCGGCCACCGCCTTGGCCGTGAGTGCCTCGCGATCGAGGGGGTGGCCGGCCCTGGCTTCGGCATGGTCCAGCACCTCGCTGTCCAGGACCCTGAAGGTGGCCAGCGTGCGTGACCGCGGTGTGCTGCCACGGCGGTGCTCGGTGCAACGCACCTCGAACCTTCCCTTCCGGGCGATCACGAACGTCATAGTGGGCAACATACCACTGCATGTTCGCCGGGACGGTTGCGACGGGCTGGCAGGCTGTGCAGATGGAATCGTTCGGACCCTCTCCTCTGCGCCAGCTGTGGCGCTACGCCGGCCCGCACCGCAGGCGCGCCCGCCTGGCCACCGTGTTCACGTGCATCAACAAGGTCTGTGACGTCGCCCCTGAGCTGCTGATCGGGGCCGCCGTCGACGTCGTCGTGCGGGGCAGCGCCGGGGGGAGCAATGGCTCGTTCATCGGTCGACTGTTTGGCATTGCCGGACGGCGAGACCAGCTCATCGCGCTCGCCGTCCTCAACGTGATCGTGTGGGTCGGCGAGTCCGCCAGCGAATACGTGGCCAGTCTCCTGTGGCGCAACCTTGCCCAGACCCTGGAACACGACGCCCGCATGGATGCCTACCGACACGTGCAGTCACTGGAGCTCGCATGGTTCGAGGATCGCTCGACGGGCGGGCTCCTCTCCATCCTCAACGATGACGTCAACCAGCTGGAACGCTTCTTAGACCAAGGTGCATCGGAGATCATCAAGACAGTGCTGAACGTTGTGCTCGTCGGCATCGTGTTCTTCGTGATCTCGCCCGTACTCGCGGTGCTGGCGTTCTTGCCGATCCCCATCATCGTCGTCGGCTCCTTGCGCTATCAGCGGCGTCTCGAACCGCGCTATGCAGCCGTCCGTGAGGCTGCAGGACTGCTGAATGGCAGCCTCGCAGGCAACCTCGGCGGCATCACCACCATCAAGGCATTCACTGCTGAGAACGCAGAGGTCGAGCGCATCGCCGGCCAGTCCAACGAGTACCGCGAAGCCAACCGCGAAGCCATCCGCTTCTCCTCGGCGTTCATCCCGCTCATCCGGATGGCGATCCTCGCCGGTTTCACGATGACCCTGCTCGTCGGCGGCA
>JAYUDU010000247.1:0-12383 GCA_043739605.1 Acidimicrobiales bacterium
TGCGCGGTCAAGGCCGCATGCCTTGAGCATGCGGTCGCCATTCGCGAAGGCCACGGCATCTGGGGTGGAAAGAACGAGGCGGAACGCAAGCTGCTGATCGGCCGCCGTTGACCGGTCGGCCCTGAGAGTTCGCCGACGGAGGTTGTGCCCGGCACAACGAGACGATACGGTCTCGTTCTGTGGCCCAAGCACCTCCCGTCGTCGGACAGTGGATCCCACCGTCCCAGACCGTTCTCGACCGCCGGTGGTGGGTCCTCGGGTTGTTGTGCACGAGCCTCGTGATCGTGGTGGTCGGCAACACCAGCCTGAACGTCGCGTTGCCCACCATCCAGCGCCAGTTGGGCGCAAGCCAGACCGAGTTGCAGTGGATGGTCGACGCGTACAGCCTCGTGTTTGCCGGTCTGTTGCTCACCGCAGGCGCCATGGGCGACCGGCTCGGACGCAAGGGTGCGCTCCAGGGCGGCCTCGTGCTGTTCGGTCTCGCCTCGCTGGCCGCTGGGTTGTCGAACACGGGCGGCGCCATCATCGGCTTCCGGGCGCTCATGGGCGTCGGTGCGGCGTTTGTCATGCCGGCCACGCTCTCGATCCTCACCAACGTGTTTCCGCCGGAGGAGCGGGCCAAGGCGATCGCCATCTGGGCTGGCCTGTCGGGCGCGGGCGCAGGCATCGGCCCCGTCGCCAGCGGCTACCTCCTGAAGCACTTCTCGTTCGGCTCTGTGTTCTTCGTGAACCTGCCGATCATTGCGTTTGCGCTCGGCATGGGTGCGTGGCTCATTCCGACGTCTCGGGACCCAGAGCAGGGGAGACTCGACCCGATCGGCGCGCTTCTGTCGATCGTCGGCCTCTCCGCCGTGCTGTTCTCGATCATCGAGGGCCCCGACAACGGCTGGCTGTCGGCCCGCACCCTCGGTGCCTTCGCCGTCGGAGCCGTGGTCCTTGGCGTCTTTGCGTGGTGGGAGCTGCACACCGATCAGCCCATGCTGAACTTGCGCTACTTCAAGAACCCGCGCCTGTCGGTAGCGAGCGGCGGCATCATGCTCGTGTTCTTCGCCATGTTTGGAATGTTCTTCCTCATCACCCAATTCTTCCAGCTCGTCCTTGGCTATTCGCCCCTCAGCGCTGGTGTTCGACAGGTGCCTGTGGCGCTGGCGCTCGTGCTCGTCGCGCCGAACTCCGCTCGTCTCGTGGCCCGCTTCGGTGCCAAGTACGTCGTCGCCGCCGGAATGGCGCTCGTCGGGACTGGTCAGCTCTTGATCGCCGTCACCTCTAGCCTTCACACGCCGTACTGGCAGATCTGCGGGTCGATGGTCATCGTCGCTTCTGGCATGGGGCTGACGGTGTCGCCGCTCACCGCGGCCATCATGGGGTCGATGCCGCTCGGCAAGGCGGGGGTCGGCTCTGCGGTCAACGACACCACTCGTGAGCTCGGCGGTGCACTCGGCGTCGGGGTCCTCGGGTCTCTCCTGGCTGGGTCATACGCGGCGGGCGTGGCCAAGATCCCCGGCCTGCCGCTCGCCGTTCGTCACGCGGCAGAGTCGAGCCTTGCCGGTGCGCTGCACGTCGCGGGGAGCGGCGCGCTCCCATCTCCGGTGGCCAACGCACTCGTCACCGGGGCTCGCCAGGCCTACGTCGATGGCATGCACACCGCCCTGTTCGTTGGTGCATCGTTCGCATTCTGCGCAGCAGTACTGATGTTCAAGTTCATGCCGAACACGACCTCGATCCTTGCGGGACCAGCACGACAGGCCAGCCGCGACGCCGACCACGGCGGCGATCACCCAGACCGCGCGCGTCCTGCGCCGGCCATGGTGAGAGGCGCCGTCGCTGCCGATGGCGCGGCCGCCTCGTAGCGCGTGTCCCCCGTCGCTCACGGACCCGCGATCGCGCCGGTACGACCGAACCCGCGTGTGGCGCGCAGCCAGGCCGTCATCCTGGACGCCGCGGTCGCCCTGCTTGCAGAGCATGGCGTCGGCGGTCTCAGCGTCGAGGCCGTCGCCGCCCGCGCTGGCGTCGGCAAGGCGACGGTCTACCGGCACTGGCCGACCAGAGCACGCCTCGTGTTGGCGGCGATCGAGAGTCTCCTCGTCGACGAGCCCGCACCGGACACCGGCAACCTGCTCGATGATCTGGCGCTGTGCCTGGCCGGTGTGATCGGCGTCTGCTCCACCCCCCCACTCAGCTCTGTCCTGCCGTCGCTCATCGACGCTTCTGAGCGCGACGCAGAGCTGGCTGCGCTCCACCACGACTTCTCGTCGCGGCGCCGCGTGCCGCTCCGCGCCGTCCTCGACCGTGCCGCGGCGCGGGGCGACCTGAAGCGAGGGCTTGACCTTGACGTGCTCGCCGACGTCATCGTCGGCCCGCTCTTCTACCGTCGGCTCGTCCGGCGCCAGCCGCCAGACGAGGCCTACGTCGAGCAGGTTCTCGCCCTGCTCCGGCCCGTTCTGGCCGCACCGGCGTAGCCTGACCGGCGGTCTCGCCCGGCGGCATGCGAGAATCACCAACGTATGTGGCGCGCAGTGCGGACCCTGTGGCGTGCCGCGGTGCTGTTCCTCGTGTGCACCGTCGTCGCGCCAGGCGTTGTTGGGGTCACCGTCCTCGCCACGTTCATCCTGTTGCCGCTCCCCGCGACCCCCCTCATCGCCAAGCCCATCGAGGCCAGCCAAGCGTCCATCGTCACCGACGCGGAGGGCAATCAGATTGCGGAGTTCAGGGTGTACGACCAGAACATCCCGATCAGTCGTGACCAGATCCCCAAGGTGTTGAAACAGGCGGTCGTCGCCGCGGAAGACGCGCGCTTCTACCAGCACAGCGGGGTCGACCTCAGGGGCACCGCGCGCGCACTGGTGCGCGACATTCAGGGCGGCGGCGGCCTCCAGGGCGGCTCGACGCTCACCCAGCAGTACGTCAAGAACACCTACACCGGCGCCGATCGGACGATCATCCGGAAGGTGAAGGAGGCGATCCTGGCGAGTCAGCTCGACCGCCAGATCGATAAGGACGAGATCCTGTACCGATACCTCTCCATCATCTTCATGGGCGAGGGTGCCTATGGTGTCGGGGCTGCTGCGCAGACCTACTTTCGCAAGGACATCAGCCAGCTCACCGCGAGCGAGGCGGCCGCCCTCGCCGGCGTCATCCCTGCGCCCAGCCGGTACTCGCTGCGCGATCACCCAGACGCTGCGGAGGGCAAGCGTCTGATCGTGCTGCGCAAGATGTTCGACCAGGGCTACCTCGCCCAGGTGGCATACGACGCCGCGGTGGCGGCGCCGCTGACCATCACGGCGACCCCACTCGACCCCGCCACGGCGACGTCGGTGTACCCAACAGAGCAGCGCAACACCAAGTACCCGTACTTCGTCGACTACGTCCACCGCTACCTCGTCTCCAAGTACGGCGCAGACGTGGTCGACCGGGGTGGGCTGGCAATCCAGACCACGTTGGACCAGAACCTCCAGCAGCAGGCAGAGAGGATCACGGGCGACGCCATCAAGGGCGTCAAGCCGCTCAAGAGCGACAACGGCAAACTCGACCCGATCATCATGGGGCTCGTGTCCGTCGAGCCCGGTACTGGCTACGTCAAGGCCCTCGTCGGCGGCCAGGACTTCGGTGACCCGACCATCGGCAACGTCAACCTCGCGCTCGGTCGGTGCATTGCGAAGCCATCGGCTCCAGTCAACGTGTCGGCGACATGCTGGGACGAGAAGGCACCGGTCGAAGGTGGTGGTGCCGGCCGCCAGCCCGGTTCATCGTGGAAGCCGATGGCGCTCGCCGCGGCGTTCGAGAAGGGCATCCCTCCGACCAAGGTGTACTCCGCCCCAAAGGTCTTCACCATCAAGGGCTGCAAGTCTGCGAAGTGCACCATCAGCAACGCCGCGGACGGCGAGGGCGGTGGAAGCATGACGCTCGCGCAGGCGACCACGTTCTCCGTGAACACCGTCTTCGCCGGGCTCGCTCAGGACATCGGCATCGAGTCCATCGGTGCGATGGCCAAGAAGCTTGGCGTGGACCAGGCGTGGGTGCGCACGCCCGGCACCCACGGGCTGTCGTACGTGCTCGGGGTGCAAGAGGTGTCGCCCCTCGAGATGGCCGCTGCGTACTCGGTGTGGGCCAACCGAGGGCTGCGAAACCCGGCGACGCCGATCTTCAAGGTGCGCGACAAGTCCGGCAAGGTCATCGAGGACAACAGCACGCCGAAGAACATGCGCGTCCTGGATGAGGCCGTCGCCGACAACATGAACCAGGTGCTCCAGGGGCCACTCCAGTCCGGAACGGCCCGCGGTAAGAACCTTGATCGGCCTGCGGCGGGCAAGACGGGCACGACTGACGACTACACCAGCGCCTGGTTCGTTGGCTACACGCCCGCGCTGTCGACGGCGGTGTTCATGGGGTACGCAAGCCCCTACCTCGACGCGAAGGGAGCGAAGCCGGCAAGCATGGTCAACGTCAAGGGAGTGTCCCGAGTGTTCGGCGGCACCATCCCCGCCCAGACCTGGCAGACCTATATGACGGCAGCGTTGAAGACCGTCCCGCCGACCGACTTCAGCCAGCCTGCGCCCATCCAAAAGATCCAGGACGAGCTCGACAAGGCGCGGCGCGGTGGCATCGATGCCGGTGCGCGTCGTGACGTGGTGGGCACCAGTGACGGAGGGCCCTTCGTCGTTGGTCCGGCCACGCCCAAGGCCCCGGCGCCGGCCGGACCCGCCAGCGCCCCCCCGACGACCGGCCCGAACGGCACCGACCCCGTCACGACGACCACGACGCGGCGCCTCGGGGGCATCGTCCCCGGTCCGCCGACCGCACCCTAACGTCGCCTGCATGGGGGAAACTCGAGAAGCACGGCGCAGACGCGAGGTCGAGGATCGCCGTTCGGAGGTCAAGAAGCGAACGGCGTCGGTTCGCGCCGCACGGGCCAGGAAGCAACGTTGGATCGGTGCCGCGGTTACTGCCGTCGTGGTCCTCGCGGGTGCCGCGACGCTGTACATCACGCGAGATCGAGGCCTGCAGGTCGGTCGCAAGGGGTCGCGGCTGGTGAGCGCGCCCACCTCGGTCCCGGTGGTCAGGGTGCCCACCTCATACCGCATCCGGTCCACGGTGGATCAGGCCGGCACTGGCCAGACCACCGCGGTCCTCTCGGTGCGCAGACCCTTCGGCGGGCGCAGAGAGACCACAAGCACCGGCGGCGCGACGGCGGTCGTGATCGCCGCTCGGAGCACCGTCAGCCAGCGCACGGGCGCGACGGATGCGCCCACCGTCCAAGACGTGGTGCCGGCCGTCGACGGTCTCGACGTGCGGGTCGACGCGATCGAGGCCGATGCCACCGCAGCCAAGCTGTTGCGTCGCCGTGAGGTGCGCAGGGTTGTCGGCCGCGACTGCCAGGTGCGCCGCACGGGTCGACCGTTGTCGACGGAGGTCCTGGTCGCTCCGACCGCCGGTGACTACGTCGATAGCTGCGTCGATGCCGCGGGATTGGTGCTTGAGGAGGTCGTCGTCGCGCATGGCGCGTTCGAGTCGCGCCGGGTCGCCACCTCGGTGCAAGAAGACATCGCCATCCCCGACGCAGATCTCGCCATCGATCCAGCTGCCACGAGAGCCACGCTCAAGCAAGGCGGCGGCTCCGTGAAGGAAGAGGCAGCCGACGCCCGGCCGCCCGGTCAGTCGTACGTGGTCGCGGCGCCGGCCGGCTTCACCTTGGTCAACCGGTTCCAGGTGGTCCCACCTCAACCGGAGAACTTCGCCTCGCCGGACAGGGGCGCCTATCTGCGGGCCGCCACCGTCGACCTGTTCACCCGGGGGGCCGACGTCATCGTCTTCGAGCAGGGCGGCACCGCGCAGGGCGCCGAGGCGTTCGAGGGCGAAACCGCGGGGATTGCCCTCGACGTACCCGGCATCGGCCCCGGCCGCCTGCTCATCAGCGGGTCACGGAACGAGATCGCCGCCGCCCGCAGTGGCGGTCGTTACGTCCGGATCAGTGGAACCGTGTCGAAGGGTGACCTGCTGGCGCTCGCGGCGGGCCTCACCGAGGTGGTCAGCCCTTGACGCCTGCCGCCGCCGTGGCGGGGTCGCCGTTCGGGCACTTGAGGACCTTCTCGCATGCGGCCTTTGGAGGAACGCCGAACCACACCTCGTCGCTGCGGTAGCCGAGCGGCGAGTACGACCGGCTGGCGATGGCGACGACCTTGCCGTCGGTGTTGACCAATGGCCCGCCCTGGAAGCCCTGCCCGATGGCGGCGTCGTGTTGCACGCCCGCTGCGGACACGTCGGCGACGAAGCCCTGGGTCACCGCCCCGCCGGAGCCACCGAGACCGGACACCGCGAACAACCGCTCACCGAGGCGCAGTGGCTGGTTGGCCGGAGCGAACGCGAGCTTCGGTACGTTGATCTTCGGGGCGATGAGGAGCGCGAGGTCCTTGTCCTCCTGCCATGTCCATACGGTGACCTTCACCTGCTGGTCGCCCTTGCGCAGGGTGACCTGCGGACCCGGCACGCGGCTGGCTGCCTTGATGGAGGTGTAGCTGGTGAGGAACAGCGTCTGGGTGTCGTCGCCGGCGACGGCGAAGGCCGAACCGACCGACGCGGCGCCCTGCTCGTCTGTGGTCTGTACGAACCACACCGACGGCGCGATCGTCTTGATGATGTTGCCGATGACATCGCCTCCGGCCTGCAATCGCTTGAGCGGCTCAAGCTCGTCTTGGATGGCGGCACGAGCGTTGTTCTGGTCGGCTGCGATGGTCTTGGTGGCATTGTCGAACTGGGCACCGAACTTGGATGCGAAGTCTGTGTTGAACTTCTCGTTCGCGTCGAGGCGCTGCTGGTAGTACGCGTAGAAGCAGACGCCCGAGAACGCGGAGCCGACGGCAAACGCGAGGATGAGGGTGCTGATGCCGATGACCGTCTTCGGCACCAGCCGCTCGCGCCACACGGGTGCCTTGGCCCGCTTGGCTCGGCGTCCCTTGACGGGCGGGGATGCGTCGACCGGCGCGCCAACGGGTCGGGCCGGCGGGATCTCGGTCATCGCCACGGAGCAAACGTACTGCTCGTCAGCGCCTCGGCGCGGTCGTAGTGTCCCTCGGATGGCCGCCCAGAGTGATCCCGCATCCCGCCCGGCCATCCGCGACGCCGCCACCGTGATGTTGGTTCGCGACGACGCAGACGGTGGTCTTGAGGTGTTCATGTTGCGGCGCAACCTCAACAGCGACTTCGTCGGGGGCGCGTACGTCTTCCCTGGCGGCGCCGTCGACCCCGCCGACGCAGGCCCCGAGGTCGACGCGCTGTGCGACGGCCGCGACGACGCCGCGTGCTCTGCGCTTCTCGACATCGCCGCGGGCACCGGCGGCCTCGCCTATTGGGTCGCGGCGGTGCGTGAGTGCTTCGAGGAGGCTGGGGTGCTGTTGGCGCACACGCCAGGCGGCGAGGTCGTCTCGTTCGCAGAGCCGGAGGTGGCCGAGCGGTTCGAGGCGCTCAGACGCGCCGTCTACAAGGGGGAGACGCGCCTCGTCGAGATCTGCGCAGACGAAGACCTCGTGCTATCGACTGGGTCCATCCACTACTTCAGCCACTGGATCACGCCGGAGGGTCCGCCTCGTCGCTACGACACCCGGTTCTTCGTCGCAGCTGCCCCACCGCAGCAGATCCCCCTCGAAGATGGTGCGGAGACGGTCGCCAACCTGTGGGTTCGCCCGCTTGAGGCGCTTGCTGCGCACCGTCGCGCCGAGCTCGACCTCATCTTCCC
The DNA here is from genome assembly GCA_043739605.1 of Acidimicrobiales bacterium. Classification (GTDB taxonomy): domain Bacteria; phylum Actinomycetota; class Acidimicrobiia; order Acidimicrobiales; family JAUJNH01; genus JAYUDU01. Next base: position 7,730 of record JAYUDU010000247.1, read on the forward strand.
CACCATTCGCAACCTCGAGGCCATCGGCCGCTTCGACACCGCGGCAGACCTGCTGGCGCACGCGTCCGCCATCGAGAGCGTCCCGGCGATCATGCCGCGCATCGTCAAAGACGAGGGCGGCGGCATGCGCATCCTCATCCCTGGTGACGCGGGCTACGAGGAGGCCGCAGCTGCGGCGCGGGTCCCACTCGACGGCGCCATGCCAGGTCGCCTTGGAGGCCCCGCCATGGGTGCGCCCCAGTGACCTCGTGGCTGGGTGCGGTGCCGACCATCGGCGTCGTGCAGTGGCTGACCCCGATCGTTCGTCGCATCGTTGCGCCCAACCCGTCGGTGTTCACTGGGCCAGGAACCAACACCTATCTGATTGGTCACGGTGACGAGCTGACGTGCGTCGACCCTGGCCCTGCCGACGATCGCCACATCGAGCGGATCGCCGCGCAGGCGATGATGGAGGGCAGGCGCATCACGACCATCGTGGTCACCCACACCCACAGCGACCACTCGCCCGGGGCGCGTCCGCTCGCCGAACGCACCGGTGCGGTGGTGAAGGGGTTCGGCCCGATGCTGCGGCCCGGCGTCGAGCATCACGACGCCACCTTCAACGCTGACGTCGAGTTGCGCGAGGGCGACATCGCAGTGGCTGGCGTCGACCACTCGCTGGTGTCCCTCCACACACCAGGCCACGCCAGCAACCACCTGTGCTTTGCCATGGACGATCCGGCCGTTGGGCGGGTGCTGTTCACCGGCGACCACGTCATGCATGGATCGACGGTCGTCATCGCGCCGCTCGACGGCGACATGGGGGAGTACCTCGAGCACCTCGCTCGCATCCGTGACCTCTCCCCGAAGATCGACGTGCTGCTGCCAGGCCACGGCAGCGCCATCATCGACCCGTTGGCCTACCTTCAGGGGTACATCGACCATCGTGGCGTTCGCGCAGGGAAGGTGGCCGACCACCTCGCCACCGTCACCGATCCGGAGGGCACCTCCATCTCGGATCTCGTGAAGTCGGTCTATGGCGACGTCGACGAGAAGCTCCACCCGATCGCCCTGTTCTCCGCGTGGGCGATCCTGCGCCAGATGGCGTCGTCGTCCGGCACCGCGACCAGCCCGGCGCCGGACGTCATCGAAGGACGGTGGTCGCCGGCCTGAATCTCGGTCAAGAAGCGGGTCTCGCCCCTGGCGTCACAGCCAATCGACGCCTACTCTGGCGGGATGACGGACCGAGGAGGCTCAGACCGGGGCACAGGTCACCGGCACGAGCTGTCCTTGGTCGAGGCGGCCGACACCCTTGGCGTCGAACCGGTCGTGATGCTGGGCCTTGCGGCCGGCGGGTATGTGGCCAGCACGGGTGCTGACCGCTCCGGCGACCCCGTCTTCCTTCTCAGTGACGTCAAGGCGTTTCAGGCGCGCAACGACGCAAACGGGTCGGGGTTCCGGCCCTTTGACGACCCCGCCGACATCCTCGGAATGGGCGAGGTCGACCCGCAGGTGCTGTTGGAGGCGCTCGACGACGAAGCCGACGACATGGCCATGCGGGCGTTCGATCTGTTCGCAGGCATCTTCCCCGAGGCACGCGCATGGGAGATGCGAGAACAGCATCGGTTCATCGAGCAGGCCAAGGGAAGGTTCGAGGCGATCCTCGCCGTCACGGGCTCGGGCGCCGAGGTGGATGAGGCCCTTGTCGGCGACCTGCAAGACGTGGGGGCAGAGGCCGCGTGGTCCGGCTCGTCGCTGCCCCAGCTGCTCGTCATCCTGCGCATCAGTCGTGACCTCGTCGTGCAGACTGCGGTCGAGCTGGCGGAGTCCCGCGGCGGTCATTGGGGCCTGGCGCTGTCGTTGCTGCTCAATCGCATCCTGCCCGCCATCGACCGCCTCACCGATGCCCTTGCTCAGGGCTATTGGGCGGCCATCGTCGGCCGTGAGGAAGACGCACGAGCGCGCTACCAGCATGTCGTGGAGGCCAGCTCCGACGGCATCTACGAGATCGACACCGATGGCGTCGTCTCCTACGCCAACCCTGCGTTCGAGGTGATGATCGGCCGGCCCGCCGTGGAGATGGTCGGCGTGCACCTCCTCGACGTGCTGGCCCCGCTGGCCCGCGACGCGCGGGTGGGCGAGCTGCTGCACGACACGCCGACGCAGGTCGTCGTCGAGCACCGCCGCGCCGACGGCGTGCGCAGGGTGCTCGACATCCGCAGCCAATCGCGGAGCTCGGATGGGGAGATCGTCGGCTTCCAAGGCGTCGCCCGCGACATCACCGCCCAGACCGACCTCGAAGCCGACAAGAACGAGTTCCTCAGCCTCGTCACCTACGATCTGCGCCAGCCGCTCACGTCGGTCCTCGGCATGGCTGCGACGGTCGAGAGCCATGCAGAGGAGCTCAAGCCCGCCCAGCTCGCCCGGCTCGGCGGACAGATCCGCCGCCAGGCAGAACGCATGGCCCGCATGGCGGACGACCTCCACGACGTGTCACGACTTGAGGCCCAGACGCTCATCCTTGCGCCCCGCCCCTGCTCGCTGCTGCAGGCGATCGAGGCCGGAATCCTCGCCGCCGACCCATCAGCTGAGGTCGACATCGACATCCCGCCCACGCTCGAGGTGCTCGCAGACGCCCGTCGCCTCGAGCAGGTCTTCGCCAACCTCATCGACAACGCGCTCGAGCATGGAGCGCCCCCCATTCGCGTCGGCGTCACCGTCCCGCGGGACCCCAAGGAGCCGGTGGTGGTCACCATCACCGATCGTGGCCTCGGAGTCCCCGAAGCTGTCGTGCCGACCCTGTTCTCCGGGCTCCGCACCCTCGGTCGTCCGGCGCGTGATCGGTCCCGAGGCTCCGGTCTCGGCCTCGCCCTCGTGAGAGGCTTGGTGGAGGCGATGGGCGGGCGCGCGTGGTACGACACCCCAGGCGGCGTCTGCACCTTTCACGTGGCGTTGTTGCCGGCCCCGGTCCGCACGCGCTGACGTTCGGGAACTCAGGCGCTCTCGTAGAGTCGTACGTGCGTGCACCGAGCCAGCGCGCCGAAGTCACGATCTGCGTGCAGGATCGGGGTGCCGATCCGTACTGCGACCGCGCCGATGAGGCAGTCGTTCAGCGCTCGCACGGTCTCGCCTCGACGCCGGCAGGTGCGGTAGAGGTCCGCGGCTGCTTCGAAGTCGTCGAGCCCGATCGTCGGGTGGAACGTGCATCGACCCAGCAGCCCGCGGAGCCGGGTCACCTGTGCGGCGTCTCGCCCTCCGGCGAGGACCTCCATCACGATGACGTCGGTGGTGGCGAGCGGGGCGTCGCGCTCCAGCAGTCCACGCACCGTGAGGTGTGCGGCGCTGCCGGTCGCCCGGAGATACTCGATCCACGCGGACGTGTCGACGAGGGGTGTCACGTTGCGTGATGGGCGCTGTCGCCGCGCATCTCCCCGAGGTCGCCGTGCCAGCCATCACCCTCCATGGCGAGCGCCTGTTCGGTCGACATGTCGGCGTTGACGAGGCGTCGAAGGGCGAGGTCGACGGCGGCCCGCTTTGTCGCCAAACCGTAGCGATGCATGGCGGCGCTGACGAGTTCGTCGTCAAGGTCGATGTTCGTACGGCTCATGAACGAGAACGTACACCTCGATGTGTAGCGAGGTGCCTCGGCGTGTCAGAACAGCCAGTCGCCGGTCTCGATGCCGAGCTGCGAGCGGACGCGTTCTGCAGCGACAGCGGCGAGCTCGGCTGGCCATGGCAGGTCGAAGCGCTCGAACTGCGGACGTGAGCGCTCGAGGAGGAGCCGAGCGCAGCCCATGCCGAAGGCGATCAGCGACTCCGCGGTGGCCCCGGCCGGCGGGATGGCGGCGACGGCCGCACGCTGCTCCTCGGTGAACGACTCGTTCCAGTGCTTGCCGGGCGGCGGACCTCCGGTCTCCGCGAGGAAGACCGTGGTCAGCAGGCCGAGCAGGTGCGGCACGCCCGTGAGGTGGCGGATGTGCTCGCCGCGCTGGATGTGGCTGACGAACGGGCCAGCCATGCCCCGCAGCTGCTCCGACACCGCGTACTCGAGGGCATCCTCGATGCGGTCGTAGCGCACGCCCGACATGAGGCCGGCGGTGTGCTGGGTCTGTGGCGGGAACACCATCTTCTCGCCGGACCACACCACGATGTCGAGGGTCAGCCCGGTGTCGGTGACCGTGTTGATGATGAACGGCATGATCGGCGTGCGGGCGAACGCAGTCGGCGTGATCTCGGCCAACCACGACGGCCAGTCGGCGAGGAGCGCGGCGTGATGCTCCGGATGGGCGATCACATCGAGGTCGAGGTCGCTCCAGGCGTCAGCAGTGCCAGTGCCGACGGAGCCGCCGACGCCCACGCTGCGCACACGCGGGTCGGCGCCGAGCACCGCCTGCGCTCGCGCAAGCAGCCCTGCGTAGCCAGCGTCGATGACTTCGATCCCACCCATGTGCGGAGCGTATCGAGTCCGTCCGACACGGCCGGCTCTATGCGATCGCGTGGTTCTCGATCTGGTGCTCGATCACGAGCGGCTGGACATCGAACACCTCAGCGATTGCGTCGACGTCATCGGTATCGAAATGTGGACCGACCGATGCAAGCATCGAACGGATGCCCTCAGCAGGGGCGAGCAGCTCGGCCGCAAACGAGCGCCCCGCCTGCTGTCGTGACGTGTGCG
>JAYUDU010000248.1:0-1853 GCA_043739605.1 Acidimicrobiales bacterium
TCACCGTCGCCGACACCGGCCGCGAGTTCACCTTCACCCGCACCGAGCCCTTCGCCGGCACGCTCGAGTGGAAGCACGTCTTCACCGCCGAGGGCACCGGCACCCGCGTCACCGAGACCTACACCGTCGTGCGGCCGATCACCATCGTCGGGTGGTTCATCATCGACACGCTCTACGGCAACAAGGATTGCCGTTCCGGGCTGCGGGCCAGCATCACCGCCTCCCTCGACCGCCTGGCCGAGATCGCCGAGCGGGAAGCCGCCGCCGTCCGCTGAGGCGGCGATGGCATGAGCGCCGTTCCGGCAGAACACCATCCAGTCATCTGGCAGAAGACCATCTAGCGGCAACCGCAGGTGTGTTCCCCCCGAACGAGTCATCCGAGCCGCGCACGGCTCGTCGTTGGACGGCCACGGCGGCAAAGCCCTCGCCGAGCTCGCCGTTCCTACGAAACCGTCTACCTCACCCAGCTGACGCCAGCGCCCGCGTGGGCCCGTGTCAGCGCTCCGGCGGTCCCGCGCCCCGTTCTGCCCGCGACGCTCCGGCGCGGTCGTCGCGACCCAACCGCGCCCAACCACACAGCACTTCACCCCGACCTGAAAGAGACAGCGATGAACCGAGCAACAACATGACCGCAAGGCGTCCACGTCGATTTCGTGCACTCGTCGCCGCCGTCGTATTCGGCGTGATCTCCAGTGGATGCGGCGCTGGAAACGGGAAACCCTCCAACACGGCAAGCGGTCAGGCCCACCCCACCACCAGCGTCGATCCCAGCCCAGCGAGTGCTGGTGCCCGTAGCGGCACAGCCGCCGCTTCTGCTTGCAAACTGCTCAGCGTCGGCGACGTCACTGCGGCGATGAGGCAGCCAATGAAGGCTTCCGCCGACAGTGGGGGCATCTGCGCCTATTCGGCGACAGCCGATCCCAGCGTGGTCCTGTACGTACAAACCTTCGCCGGCACGGCGGATGAGGCCACCGATATGCAACTCGAGTCGAGTTCAGAGCACATCGACGGTTTGGGTGACAACGCCTTCTGGAACCCCAGTGTCGATATCGTCTTCGTTCTCAAGGGAGCCCGTGCCTTCTCGGTGACGTCGCCATCTTTGGCCAATCTCGCCGGCGATCCCCAAGTATCCAAGTCCAGGATGGTCGGCCTGGCCAGGATCGCGCTGAGAACGTTCTGAGTCGTCCAGCGTGGGAGCGCACCTCAAGCCGTCGTCGCATGTAAGTGTGAGGTAATTGGTTGGCAGGTGGGTCGCGCGGTGCGTGGGGTCCACCACGGTGCGGGCGACTGGCGGTCCACCGGTGGTGGCCGAGCGTGATCGGATCGCTGATCTGGAGGCCGATTCAAAGCGGCCGGTGACCGAGGGTGGGGCGTGGCCGGCGAAGGCTTGAGCGACGGGGTAGCCGCCGAGGCGCCCAACGGCGGTGATCGCGGTGTGGCGGAGCACGTGCGCGGAGACCGGTGTGCGGTCGGTCCAGGGCAACGCGGTGCGGGCACGGTCGAAGATCGTGCTGTAGCGGCGAGCGGACGTCGGGCGTGTGTCGGCGGTGCGGAACAGTGCGTCGTCGCCTTGTGCGCTGCGCTGGTTGGCGTGGGCGGCGAGGAGGCGGAGCAGCGTTGGGGAGATCGGTTGCTCGCGTTCGGTGTCGTTCTTCTCGCGCAGCCACACCGTCGAGCGGCGCTCGTCGAGGTCTCGGGGTCGCAGGTTCAGTGCGCCCTCGCGTCGGGCCCCCGACTCGAGGTGGAAGCGGACCACGAGGAGGTCCAGAGTCGGGTCGCGGCTGGTGGTCCGCACGGCGGCGATGAGCTCGGTGAGCTCTCCAGCGTCGAGTGCTCGATGACGGCCGCGGCCA
>JAYUDU010000249.1:0-12376 GCA_043739605.1 Acidimicrobiales bacterium
GACGCGGCGCACGGCAGAGCACGAGACGTCGCCCTCGTTCCACTGGTCGCCGGCCAGCGCGGCGACCATGGCGAGGTGCCCACCAAGGATGGCCATGAACGCCCGAATGCGCTCGCTGCTGCGGGCATTCATCTTGTGAGGCATCGCAGAGCTACCGACCTGGCCGGGCAAGAAACCCTCGGTGGCGAGGCCCGCGCCCGACATGAGCCGCAGCGTGGTGGCGAAGCTGGCCGGGCCCGCTCCCGCCTGTAGCAACGCGCTGACGACGTCGAGGTCGAGCGAGCGCGGGTACACCTGGCCGACGTTGGTGAGCACGGCGTCGAACCCGAGGTGGGCGGCGATGCGCGCCTCAAACTGGTCGAGCTTGTCTGGCGACCCGAGGAGGTCGAGCATGTCCTGCTGCGTGCCGACCGGCCCCTTGATGCCGCGCAGCGGGTAGCGGGCCAGCAGCTCCTCTACGCGACGGAGGGCCTGCAGCAGCTCCTCGCCGGCGTTCGCGAAACGCTTGCCCATGGTGGTGACCTGCGCGGCGACGTTGTGGCTGCGGCCCGTCATGGCCATGGTGGCGTGCTCCGCAGCGCGTTCGGCCACCACGGTGAGCGCGGCGACCATGCGGTCGCGGGTGAGGACGAGGGCGGAACGGACCTGGAGCTGCTCGACGTTCTCTGTGAGATCGCGGGAGGTCATGCCCTTGTGGATGTGCTCGGTTCCCGCAAGCCGACAGAACGCCTCGATGCGGGCCTTGACGTCGTGCTTGGTGACCCGTTCGATGGCGTCGATGGCATCGAGATCGACCGTATCGACAACGGCTTCGTAGGATTCGATGGTGCCGGCCGGCACGGCGATGCCGAGATCCACCTGGGCGCGCAGCACGGCGATCCAGAAGCGGCGCTCGAGCACGACCTTGTGCTCTGGCGACCAGATCTCGGCCATCGCGTCGCTCGCATACCGAGCCGCCAGCACGTTGGGGACAGCAGCCTTGGTCACTGGCCACAGGCTACTGGCGGGCGGTCAGGCCGAGATCAGCGCCGGATCCTCCGGTCGCCTGAGGTCGATCATCGATGTACCGCGAGTCCGCTTGACTGCGAACATCGCCTCGTCGGCTTTGGCAAGCACGTCTTGGCTGCGCATCTCCGCCTCGCCCTCCGGAGACTGCTCGACCAGGTGCATCCCGATGCTTGCGCCCAGCCGGGTACGTATGCCTCCCGGCAAGACGGCTGGCAGACGGATGAGCGCCTCGATCCGTTGTGCGAGGTCCGTACCGCCTGCGGCGCTCAGCTCTGGTGCCACCACGACGAACTCGTCACCGCCGAGCCGTACCGCGAGGTCGCCTTGGCGCACCGATGCTCGAAGCCGTTCTGCGACGAGCCGGAGCGCGTCGTCACCAGCGGCATGGCCGTGCTGGTCGTTGATGGCCTTGAACCCGTCGAGGTCGAGGTACAGCACCGTGAACGCCCTGCCAACGTGGAGCATGTCGTCGATGACGTCGCGGGCGAGTGCTCGGTTGGCCAGTCCGGTGAGCGGGTCGTGGTGGGCGAGCCGGCCAAGGTCGTCTTCCCTCCGACGCTGGTCGGTGATGTCGTCGAGCTGGATGAACACCATGCCCTCGCCCTCGTGACCAACCGGTGATGGCTCTGCGACCAGCACGACCACCCGTTGACGTTCGTCGGGTCGGGTCACCACGACCTCGCGGCGCATGCCCCCGGACGCGCCGGAGGCGATCATCGTGAGGTCGGCAGTGATGCCACCGGTGCCGAGCACCTCCGAGAGATCAAGGCCGACCACCCCTTCGTCGGCCCGCCCCACCAACGCTGCGAACGCCCCGTTGGCCTGCACGATGCTGCCAGTGCCGTCGACCACCCCGAGCCCGTTGGCGGCTTGGAGGAAGGCGGCTCGAAACAGCACCTCGGCGTGCACGAGGGCGTCGGCGCGCTGTTGGATGTAGTCGGTCACCGCGGTCGCGCCAAGCGAGAGCACGGCGATCAGGCCCAACGCCAACCACCACGGCGCTGGGTGACCATCGGCCTGTTGGGGCGGGACGATGAGCACTGCCACCGAGAACGCCCCCGCAACCATCGCAGTGCCGAGTCGGCCAACCCGGGCCGGGGCGAGGGCGATCGTGGCCATGCCGATGGTGTCGAGCGCATTCGTCGCCCACGGCATCGATACGGCGAGGACGATCCAGATGCAGACATCGACCGCCACCGCCATGCGGATGCGGGCGTCGAGCGTTGCAAGCGGTCGGCTGCCCCACAATCCGAACACGTGCGCGGTGACGGGGACCGCCATGACCACCAGTGCGCACGCGAGCCGACCGGGAGATTGCGTCCATGGCCCCGGTGCCTGCACCGCGATCACGGCGGCGGCGAGCAGGAAGCAGATGCGCATGAGGGCCAACAGGTGCTCTCGCCGGCGGAGACGGAACAGCCACGTTGGGCTCGTCCTGTGCACCTCATGCGCACGGACGGAGGCGGCGAGCCGGGTGAGCACCGGGCGAACGCTACGTGCGGGCACTCTGATGGGGAATGGCCCGAACGGGTGGTTTGCGTTCCGTGGTCGAGGGTTTGACGCTGCGTGGTCGCCGGTGCGCGGCCGGCGTTGGGCTGCCGCGTTGGTCAGGCGGACGACGCGATGTCGCCGCGGCGGAGTACGCCACCGACGAAGTCGATGTCGTCCGCGGCCGCGTACGCCGCGTCGCGCGCCGCGGCGGCGGTTGGCGCCCGCGCCGTCACGCACAGCACGCGGCCTCCTGCGGTGATCAGCCCGTCGCCTCCTGCGTCGACCGCCGCGGAGAACACGGTGATGCCGGGCCGCGCGCTCGCGGCGTCGATGCCCGAGATCGCGCCGCCGAGCTGCGGCGCGGCTGGGTACCCGGGGGCGGCGAGCACGATGCCGCAGCACGCATCGTCGCTGATCGAGATGAGGCCGGGCTCGACGTGGCCCGCCGCCGCGGAGGCCAGGAAGCCCGCGAGATCGCCGTCGATGCGGGGCAGCACGACCTCGGCCTCAGGGTCGCCGAAGCGGATGTTGTACTCGACGAGCTGCGGGCCGGTAGGCGTCAGCATGAGGCCGGCGTAGAGCACGCCCCGGTACTCGATGCCGCGGCGGTCCAGCTCGTGGAGGGTCGGCAGCACCATGCGCCGCACGACGAAGTCCTCGAGGTCGGCGTCGACGCCCGGGACCGGGGTGAAGGCACCCATCCCGCCGGTGTTGGGACCGGTGTCGCCGTCGCCGATGCGCTTGTGGTCGCGGGCCGGCGGCAACACCACGCAACCCTCGGCGGACAGGCGGCCGTCGCAGACCACGAGCACCGACAGCTCGGGGCCGGTCATGCCCTCCTCGATCACGACGGTGGTACCGGCGGCGCCGAACGCTGCGCCGGACAGCTTCTCGCGGACGTCGGCTTCGGCCTCGGCCAGGTCGTTCGTGACCAGTACGCCCTTGCCGGCGGCGAGGCCGTCGGTCTTGATGACCCACGGCGCGTCCAGCGATCGCAGGAAGGCCAGGGCGCCGTCGACGTCATTGGCGCCGAACGCGCGGGACGCCGCGGTGGGCACGTCGGCGGCGTGGACCAGCTCCTTCAGGTATGCCTTCGAGCCCTCGAGCTGAGCGCCGTCGGCGCCCGGCCCGAACGCGAGGATGCCGGTGGCACGAAGGCGGTCCGCGAGACCGTCGACCAGCGGCTGCTCCGGCCCGATGACGACGAGATCGACGGCCTCGGATCGCGCGAGGTCGAACGGGTCGCCAGCCACGCAGCGCAGGCCCGCAGCGGCGATGCCCGGATTGCCAGGCGTCACCACGACCTCGGCCGTGCGCGCCATGACGTGTGCCAGCGCGTGCTCCCGCGCCCCGTTCCCGACCACGAGGACCTTCACGTGCGATCACCGTAGCGGCGCCCTCGTAGGGTGCCGCCATGGCGAGCTGGACGGATCGACTGAGGCGCTTCGTGAAGCGGGCGGGTGCGATCGCTGAGGCGGGCGCACCACCGAACCAGCGGCCCGAACGTGGGACCGCGAGGGCCGCGACTCGTTCATTCGCCTCGACCGCGTGATCGAGGTCGGCGAGCACGACATCCGACGCGAGGGCGCCATCCTCGACCGCGACCGCTTCGACCGAGTGGCCTCAGCCCTGCGCGACCGCTACGGCTGGGACTGAGGGTCCCTCACCACGCAATCGCGAGACCACCCAACGCGCCGAACGCAGGGTCGACGGTCAGCAGCGTCGCGTGCTCGAGGAGAGCCTGCGCCGCGAGCATCCGGTCGAACGGGTCTCGGTGGTCCCACCGAAGGCTGCCGGCGCGCAACGCATGCGCGGCACTGATCGGCAGGGGCCTTGCGCCCAGGGTTCGGACGGTGGAGTCGAACTGGGCGACGAGGATCTCTGCCTCGGGGAAGCGGCCGAGGCGAACCTTGGTCGCCACCTCCCACGCGCTCGCCGCCGAGACGAGCACGTCGGTCGTCGGGTCGCGGAGGAGCGCGGCCGCCGCCGTGCCGAGGCGCTCGGGAGCGCCTGCCGCCCAGACGAGGGCGTGGGTGTCCAAGAGGACCGTCGTCATTCCCAGCGCTTCAGATCGTCGTCATCGAGCGGAGCGAAGAACGCATCGTCGATGTCGAGCGTGAGGAAGCCGAGCCGGCGCTCCGGAGGTGGGCCAACGGGCACGAGCCGGGCCATCGGACGACCGGCGCGGGCGATGACCACCTCGTTGCCTGCTGCTGCGGCGTCGAGCAGTTCGGACAGCTTGGCCTTCGCCTCGGCGACGTTCATCGTGATGACCATACTGACCAACTGTAGTTGGTCACCTTGGCGACGAGCAACGCGGCGCCGCTCCGATGCATGTAGTTTGCCAACCAGCATTCATGCCGTGAATGCTGATCCAAGGACAGCATGCATGGAGGTCCCCGATGGTTGCTTGGCGTCCTGGTCCCGAGGACCTTCAGCGCGTGTTCGACGAGCAGAACCCATGGCATCGAGGGGGTTCGGTGCCGGCCACCCTGGCCCGTGATGTCGAGCGGCCCCTCGCCCGCGATCTCTGGCGCCTGCTCGTCGGCGACGGCCCCCATCGCTACCAGCTCGTGCTCGGGCCCCGCCGCGTCGGCAAGACCACCGCGTTGTACCAGACCGTGCGGCATCTCCTGCGGGAAGGCATCGAGCCCCATCGAGTCTGGTGGACGCGGCTCGACCACCCTCTGCTGCTGCAGGAGCAGCTCGGAACGCTCGTCCAAGCCATCATCGCCCGTTCTGGCGCAACAGCGGACGCACCGGCCTACCTCATGCTGGACGAGGTCGTGTACACCGAGCGTTGGGACCTGTGGCTCAAGACGTTCTTCGACGACCGTTGGCCGGTGCGCATCGCTGCGACCTCGAGCGCGACCGCTGCGCTGCGCGAGGGGCGGCTCGAGAGCGGCGTTGGCCGCTGGACAGAGCAGAACCTCACGCCATATCTGTTCAACGAGTTCCTCGATCTCGTCGGCCAACCGACGCAGGTCGACACCGCTGAGACCCTCGCAGAGAGCATCGCCTTGCTGACGCCCGGCCGGCGCGCCGACGGGGACCTCGCCAGCTGGCGTCGGCTGTTCATGCTCGTCGGCGGCTTCCCCGAGCTGCTCACAGCGACGACCTCACGTACCACCGACGAGGGCAACCGCCTGCTCGAGTCCCAGCAGATCCTGCGCAGCGACGCCGTCGAGCGTGCGGTGTACAAGGACATCCCCCAGTCGTTCGGCGTCGACAACCCGATGCTGCTCGAACGGCTCCTCTACGTGCTCGCCGCACAGGTCACCGGCATCCTGTCGCCATCGAGCATCTGCAGCGACCTCGGTCTGTCGCAGCCGACCTTCGATCGCTACCTCTCCTACCTGGAGCAGGCGTTCCTCGTCTTCACGTTGCCGAACTACTCGGGCAGCCAAGCCGTCGTGCAGAAACGTGGCCGGAAACTCTACTTCGTCGATGGCGCGATCCGGAACGCTGCGCTGCAGCGCGGCCTCGCACCGCTCGACAACCCGACCGAGCTCGGCGCGCTCCTTGAGAACCTGGTCGCGAGCACCCTGCGGTCGCTCGCGCTGCACAGTGGAGTGCGCCTGTACCACTGGCGCGACGGCAAGCACGAGGTCGACCTCGTGCTGGACCATCCGACGAGCCCGCTGGCCTTCGAGATCGGCTCCTCGCCCGACCACAGCCGCGCTGGCATGCGAGCGTTCATGGAGCGCCACCCCCGCTTCGTCGGCCGCTGCTACCTCGTCGCGCCACAGGCTGCGGCTCTCCAGCCTTCAGAGGCCGCATCCGGCGTCGGCACGCTGCCGCTCGACCTGTTCCTCCAGCTCGTCGGGCGGCAGGCTGAGGCGGCGCTCCTCGCCCGGATGCGCCCCTGACCGCGATGCGCGAACAGTCAACTGTCCAGTGTCCAGGGGTTACTGGACACTGGACAGCGAACTAAGGTTGACCCGTGGCAATCCGCATCGGTCGACAGGAGGCGCTCGAGGCCGCTCTGAGCGATCTGCTTGCGCTGGCGTCGAACACCCGGACCGTGCACATCGAACGCGCCGGGCCGAACGACGTGGAGGTCGGGATCAGCGGTGAGCAGCTTCAGCGTCGTCGCGTGCGCGCCTACGACACGGTTGACATCGGTCGCGCGCGGGCGCTGATCCAGGAGGATGCTGCTCCTGGGGTGGTGGTTGCCAACCGCATCACCCGCGGCGCCGCTCAGTTGCTCTCTGCGAGCAGGTGGAGCTGGATGGATCGGCGCGGCGAGGCGCACATCGATGGTGAGGGTCGGGATCGCACGATCCTGTTCCTCGACGCTGCACTCGCGGCTAGCTCTGCGAGCCAGACGTTCACGGTCGGTCCCGCCGGTCCGGTGCGCGGCAAGGCCGGACTCGCGTACGCGATCGCACTGCTCCTCGACCCGGCCGCCATGCCGAGCATGCGATCGGTCGCGCGCGAAGTGGACATGTCTCCCCAATCGATCAGCGACGCCGCCCGCCACCTGCGCGAGGCCGGTCTCGTCAGCCAGACGGGCGAGCCGGCGGTGCCGGAGCTGTTCTGGGCGGTCGCGTCGATCTGGCGTCCGCTCCAGGTCGTGGCCGTTGCGACCGTCCCCCGGTGGGGCGACGGACCGTTCACCGACGAGGCGGGTGGCGACGCCGGCTGGGTGCTCGCGGGTGACCAGGCGGCGATCGCCCTCGGTGCGCCCCTCTTCGCCGTTGAGCCCCAGCCGACGCTGTGGGCTCCAGACCTTGCCTCGTTCCGCCGGGGTGTTCGCTGGTGCGAGCCGGCGGGCCTTCGACCGACGGCGGCAGCGCTGGCCCTGCCACCGACGCTGCTCGCCTGCACCCGACGGACCTGGCCGGACGACGGCGACTTCCCGCTCCCCCACCCGCTCTTCGCCGCGCTGGATCTCGCCGTCGACCCCGGTCGCGGCCGCGAGATCCTCTCGCAGTGGACCGAACCCGAGGCCTCACGTGCGTGGATCTGACGTGCCGCTCGTTCTTGTGCCGAGGGAGCTCGTGCCGATCGTGGAAGCGCTGGCCATCATCAGCGCCAAGCCCCTCCCGCCGTATGCGCTGATCGGCGGCATGGCGGTGAACATCCGCCTTGCCGCCGCCGGACCGCTCCATCGAGCGACGGCGGACGTCGACCTCGTGGTCGACGACGGCGTCCCCACCGCGGCGCAGATCCTCACCGGCGGCGGCCCGGAAGCGATCGTGATCGATGGCGTCAAGGTCGACATCATCCAGACCGAGCCACTCACCGATGAAGACCTCGACGGGCTGAACGACGGACCCGCCCTTTTCGTGGCCGGCCATCGCTTCGCCCTCGCGACAGCGAGACCGCTGCGTCTCTCAACGGCTGGTGGGCGGGCCGTCATGTTGCCGGTTGCGACGCCGGCCGGACTCGTCGCCGCCAAGTCGCACGCGCTCGGCTACGCGCGGGCGCAACGCCGACAGACGAAGGGGCCCGGCGACCACTACGACGTCTTCCGTCTGCTCGAGGTCTTCGACGCACGGGGCGACGTCCGGACTGCGCTCGGCGCAGCGCCTGACCGCCTGCGCCACATCATCGCTGACGTGCTCACCGCGTCGATCCTGCGCGCACCCGCGCGAGCGGCGGCGACGATGCGGGTGCCGGCGGGCCATGTGATCGAAGCTGCGCACGTCTTCGATGTCATCGAGCCGGTGGCCGACGCGCTGAGGTGACAACCACCTCCGGAACCGTCGCCTTCCGACGCCGCCCACGGTGACAGCGCGTGACCATTCCGGATCACGCTGGTCGGGCCTGACGGGCCGAGCTCGAAGTAGCGCTCCGGCGGGTCGTAGGGCTCGTTGAGGATCGGGTCAGCGACAGCACACCGCCTGCGTTCGTGCACGGAAGCAGGCATGCTGAGGAGATCTCGTTCCGTCCGACGCTCCCTGGGGTGCTGCCGGTCGTGGCGGAGCTCGGGCGTCGGGCGATGGTCGTCGAAGACGATGCCGCGGCATCGTTCGCGCTGGCGTGCGCTGGCGGGGCGGTGCCGCATGGGGAGCTGGTTGCGTCGGCCTGGGCGTTCGACGCCGAGATCGAGCACGTACTTCTGGTCGACCACGCCCGGTTCCGGGTGCTCATCCCCCCAGGTGGGCGCGTCGAGGCCGGCGAAGACCCGCGTGCGGCGGCGCTCCGAGAGCTGCTCGAAGAGACTGGCCTTGTCGGCACGGTGCTCGACGAGCGACCGGCCCTGTTGGACCTGTGGCGCGACGTCAGGGACGCCGGCGAACCGATCGAGACCTACGGGCTGGCGTTCCTCGTCACGGTCGACCCCCGGGCGCCGCTGACGAGCGAACCCGACCAGCCTGCTTCGTGGGTGCCGCTCGGCTCGCCACCGGACCGAGCGCACCCGCGCCACTGGCGCCGACTCAACGAGGCCGCCGCGCGGCTTCGGGTCGAGCGCACCTGAGGCTCACCAGTCGAAGAGGTCGTCCAGCGCCAGCGCGAAGCCCGGGAGGAGGGGCGAGGCGAGGACGCCAGATCGGAGTTCGCCGATGTCGTCGAAGTCCTCGCCGATCGCCGCGGCGACGTGGCGGAGGAGCACGACGAGGCGCTTGTCCGGGTCGACGATCCACAGCTCGGCGACGCCACGGCGGGCGTAGTCGAGCTGCTTGCGGAGCATCTCGGACGGGTAGTTGCCGGGTGACAGCACCTCGACCATGAGCGCCGGCACGCCGTCGAACCGGCGGCGGTCGACCGGGGGATCGAAGACCTGCGCCTCGGGCCACCACGCGTAGTCGCCGATGTACCCCCGCATCTCGGTCGCCTGCACCGCCGACTGCGTGCGACCGCCTCCGCGCCCTGGGGCGGCTTTGCGCCATCTGCGGAAGGCGTCCGAGAGGTTCTCGATGACCAGCTCGTGCTGATCGGTCGGGTTGCCTTTGAGCACGATCACTCCGTCCACCAGCTCGGACCAGCCGAGAAGTCCGTTGGAGGAGAGTGCGATGAACTCGGTCCAGGTCACATCGGTGCTCTCGATCGAGCGACCCAGCGCCGCTTCCGCGGCATCACGATCGAATCCGATGATCGGCTCACCCAGAGCGGCCTCGAAGGCCGCAGGCGTCATCATCAGCGTCGTCATGAAACGCAACGTTATGCCCTTCGACTCGATGTGTCAACGCGACCATCGCCGCCTCCGCGAGGTCCTGAGGAACGTCGAAGTGATCGGCGATCTCGCGGGGCATCGCGCCATCGGGCCACGCGTCGGCGATGTGCTGCAGTGCAGCCACAGGAACCAGCCGACGCACGACCTCGGCCCGCACGATCGCCTCTTCGCGCACCATCGTCGCCGGCGATGCGTCGGGTGCTCCGATGCCGCGCTCGCGGTGGATCAGCTCGTGGGCCAGGACGGCGCGGCGGTCGCGGCGGCTGAGCGAGGCATCGAGCCAGATGACGTCGAGCGTGGCGTAGCGCTCGAATCGACCGCGCTCGTCGGGAAGGTCGCCCCACCGCAGCTCGACCGCATCACCCGCCGCACGCAACGCACGCCACGGCTCCCAGCGCTCCATCCCTGCGAACCGTACCGAGGGGGTGAGACATCACCTCACTCGATGGGCGGGGCCGGGCGAGCCTTCCGCTTTGGTTGCTTGCGCTTCGGACGACCAGAGGCAGCTGCGAGCACCAGCGCGGTGTTCTCGTCCTCGACCAGGAGCGTTCGCCAGTCGACTCCGAGTCGGTCGGCGAAGCGTTCAAGGGTTCGGAGGCCGAGGTTCCGCTCGCCGCGCTCCACGCCGCCGACGTAGGTGCGGTTGTAGTCCATGACCTCGGCGAGCCGCTCCTGCGAGAGGCCTCGAGCCTCGCGGACGAGGCGAACGTTGACGCCCACGATCCGCTGGAGGTCGCCTTCGGTCACGGCGGATGACTCTTCGCGACCGCTATCGATCGGTCTACCTACGGATCAGTAGCAGATGGGTAGCGTGTCCCTTCCATGCTACTGATCAGTAGCAGTCGATCCAAGGGGACGCGAGATGGACATCAGTGCGGTCAAGGCCACGTTGTGGAAGGCGGCCGACGAGCTGCGGGCGAACTCGGCGCTGGCGCCCAGCCAGTACCGAGACCCCGTCCTCGGCATGATCTTCCTGGCGTATGCGGAGCACCGGTTCGACGAGATCGCGGCGGGGTTGACGGTGGGCCCGCGCAACCCGCTGACGCCCGACCGGTGGAAGAGCAAGTCCGGGGTGTACCTGCCGGAAGGCGCTCGCCTGTCTGCGATCCGAGAGCTGCCCGAGGCGGTAGACCTCGCCAAGGCGTTGGACGATGCGATGCTCGCGATCGAGGAGGCCAACCCCGACCTGAAGGGCGTGCTGCCCCGGGGGTACCAGCGCCTCGAGAAGTCGACGATCATCGCCCTGCTCGAGCTCTTCGCACCGCTGGCTGCGACGCTGACCGGTGACGCCTTCGGCCTCATCTACGAGGACTTCCTCGGCAACTTCGCCATGGCAGAGGGCCGACTCGGCGGCGAGTTCTTCACGCCGGCGTCCATCGTCCGCCTCATCGTCGAGATCCTCGAGCCGTTCCACGGCACGGTCTTCGACCCGGCCTGCGGCTCTGGGGGCATGTTCGTGCAGTGCGCCAAGTTCGTCGAACGGCACGACAAAACCGTCCGTGACGAGCTGACGATCTTCGGTCAGGAGCACAAGGACCAGACGGTGCCGATCGCCAAGATGAACCTCGCGCTGCACGGGCTCGGCGGCCAGATCCTCCTTGGCAACTCGTACTACGACGACCGCTACAAGAGCCTCGGCAGGTTCGACTTCGTCATGGCCAACCCGCCGTTCAACGTGAAGAACGTCGACAAGGAGAAGGTGGTCGAGGACCTGAAGGCCCTCGGCACCCCGACGACGGACAACGCGAACTACCTGTGGATCCAGCGCTTCTGGTCGGCCCTCAGCCCCGCGGGTCGAGCCGGGTTCGTCATGGCGAACTCGGCCTCCGACGCGCGGTCCAGCGAGCTGGAGATCCGCAAGAAGCTGCTGCAGGCCAAGGGCGTCGACGTGATGGTCGCCATCGGGACCAACTTCTTCTACACGGTGACCTTGCCGGTGACGCTGTGGTTCTTGGACAAGGCCAAGATGGGCACGGCCCGGGAGGACACGGTGCTGTTCATCGATGCACGGCACACGTTCCGCCAGGTCGACCGCGCCCACCGGGACTTCGCTCCCGACCAGCTCGAGCTGCTGGCCAACATCGTCCGTCTCTACCGAGGTGAGGAGCCGGAGCTCGTGTCGAGCAAGGCGCTGATGGAGCAGCACTTCCCCGACGGGACGTACGCCGACGTGGCCGGGCTGTGCAAGGTCGCGACGCTCGACGAGATCGAGGCGCAGGGGTGGTCCCTGAACCCTGGGCGGTACACCGGGACCGCTGCCGGCGAGGAGGATGACGAGCCGTTCCTCGAGAAGCTCGCGCGGCTGCACGAGGAGTTCACGGTGCTGTCCGACGAGGCGGCGGCGCTCCGCTCCATCGTTGACGCCGCAGTCGAAGGGATCCTCAGCGCGTGAGCACGCTCGCTGACCTCTGCGTGCTGATCGTCGACTGCGAACACAAGACGGCGCCCATCGGTGACGGCTACGCCATGTCGGTCGGAACGAAGGCAATGAAGGGCGGCCGGATCGTCTGGGAGGCGGCGAAGCCGGTCAGTGCGGAGACGTACACGTCGTGGACTCGCCGCGGACAACCGGTCGCTGGTGACCTGATCCTCGCGCGCGAGGCGCCAGTCGGCGAGGTGGTCCGAGTCCCAGCCTCGCCGCCAGTTTGCCTCGGCCAGCGCACCGTTTTGATCCGAGCAAATGACGAGAGAGTCGACCCTCGTGGTCTTCACTACTGGTTGCGGGGGCCACTCGCGCAGGCCGTGATGTCGAGC
>JAYUDU010000250.1:0-12373 GCA_043739605.1 Acidimicrobiales bacterium
CCGACCCGACCGCCGACCGCCGGCGCCGCACCGACCGTGTGGTACCACCAGGACCGCGGGAGCAGGCGAAGCCTGCGACCACGGTCCGTACCTGGTGGAGGTGCGGGGAATCGAACCCCGGGCCTCGACATTGCGAACGTCGCGCTCTACCAACTGAGCCACACCCCCGGGAGATCCGGCGGACCGAGGAGAAACCCTAGCCCACCTTCACACGGTCATCGCAACTGTTTGGAATCGAAACGATCAGCCTCTGCGGGCAAACGCGGGCGCCAACTCGTAGCCGTAATCGTCCTCTGTGGTCCGCCGCGCCGGGCGCGGCGCGCGTACTTCGGCGACCGGCGTGGGGCGTCCGGCCGACCGGGCGAAGCGCATCTGCATGTCGCGCTCCGAAGCCATCTGCTGGATGCGCATCAGCGCAACGACGTAGCCGCCGAGTACGACATCCGACGTGACATGCAGCGCCCAGAGCAGATGCAGCTGGGGCACGAAGCCGAAAACGAGCGTCAATGCGGAGAGCAGCGCGAGGCCGGAGAGGATGTCCCGGCGGCGACGCTGCTGCTGAGCGCGCTGGTAGGCAGCCGACGCGCGCATGCCTCCATACGACGGAATGGGGCGAGCGGCACGGGCCGGGCCGAATCGGGCGGGAGTGCGCTGCTGGAGCGTCCCGAGCTGACGGCTGAAGCTACCGATGGCGTCGGTCGGACCTTCGCGGTGGCTCATCACCCACCACGCTCCGACGGCAACCCAAGCGCCTAGCACCAGTAGCATCAGTACAGCACCCACGCTTGACCATCCTCGCTCGGCAACAGGACATGGCGAGCCGTGACGCGTGAGCGCTGGGCCAGCCTGCCGGGATCCGAGTCCCGACCAGTGACGGCCGAAACCGTCAGATGAAACCCTAGCCCGCTCGCCGAGGTCGTGCCATGCCTCGATCGTCGATGCACGTCGAGCGCCACGCGGCCGCGCCGAGCGGCCAGCCTCAGTCGTCCCATGTGCCGGAGCTGAGGTCGTCGCCGACGAGGTCGTCGATCGCCCCGTCGAGCGACAGAGCGGACAGCCCCACCTCTGCGCCGGCCGCAGGGCGTGCCGGCTCCGTGCGGCGATACACCCCGGAGCGGCCGCCCGTCTTCTCCCACAGCGTCAGCTCGCCGATGTACACCGAGCGGTCAGCAGACTTGACCATGTCGTAGATGGTGAGGGCCGCGATGGCACACGCGGTCATCGCCTCCATCTCCACGCCGGTGCGGTCGACGGTCTCGACCTGCACCTCGACCTCCACGTCGGCGTCGCCGAGCGCGAAGTTGACGTACACCGACCCGATGTTGAGCTGATGGCAGAGCGGGATGAGATCTGGGGTGCGCTTCGCCGCCTGGATGCCGGCGATGCGAGCGACTGCGAGCACGTCACCCTTGGTGACCGCGTTCGAGGCGATCATCGCCGCCGTCTGCGCCTCCATGTACACACGACAGCGCGCAACGGCGCGCCGATGCGTCGGATCCTTGGGGGTGACGTCCACCATCCGGGCCCGTCCGAGGGGATCGAGGTGGGTCAGGCTGCGATCGGCAGGCACAGCGTCGATCGTACCGCCGGACCATGCGGCTCGATGCAATGCTCTGGGTCATCGTGGCGCCCCCCTCCCCCGCAGATGCCGTCGAGGCCCCTCCTGGGGAGGCCGTCGGCTTCGGATGGGCGCCCGCAACCTGCGGCGAGGTGCTGCAGGGTCACCTCGCAGATGGCCGGCACATCGTCGTCAGCCTCCCCATTGCGCTCGGGGCGGGGGCGGAGGCGACGCTGCGGTTCGGTACGCCCTCGTCGCCGCGACGCGGCGAGATCGCGCTCGCAGGCGGCGGGCCCAAGGCCGCGACCGCCGCGAGTCGCACGCTCGCGGTGCTCGGGCGCGATCTGCGCTCGGGGGACGGCGCAGACCTTCGCCTGCGAATCGACGACGACCTCCCAGTCGGGCGCGGCCTCGGTACGTCGACCGCCGACATCGTCGCCATCATCCGGGCCGTTGCCGGCGCGATGGGCGCCACGCTCGCCGGGACCGAGATCCACCGGCTGGCGTGCTCGATCGAGGCATCCGACGGTGTGGCGTTCGATGGGCTCGCCGCCGTCGACCGCGACGCTGCGGCGCCGATCGCACTGTGGCCGACGCCGCCGCAGCTGCGCGTCTTGGCCGCAGTCCCTTCGACGCGGTTCGAGACGCGTTCGGGCGGCGAGAACGCCGTGGGAGCGCCGGTCGATGACTTGTTCGAGGCGCTCGGGGCGGCCGTTGCCGCCGGCTCTGCACGCGGGATCGCCGCCGTGGCCACGGAATCCGGTCGACGCCACCGCGGCACCGCCCCGAGCGAGGTGTTCGAGGCGCTGCTCCTCCTCGCCGACGATCTTGGGGCGCTCGGCGTTGCCCGAGCCCACACCGGCACGGCCGCAGGGCTGCTGTTCAGCATGGACGAACCGGGGCGGGCGGCCATGGCTGCCGCACTCGATGCCCTCAGCTCCGCTCCCCCGGCCGGCATGGCGCCACTGCGGCTGCTGACGACCTCGACACCCGTCCCCACGTCTGCCGTTGACACCGAACGATGCACCCCATAGCATTCCACCCATGTCATCGGCGCTCGTTCAGCCCGCCGAGCGCATCTCGTGGGAGCAGTTCTTGGAGTTGCCCGACCTCCCCAACGGCCTCCACGCGGTGGCCCTCATCGACGGCGAGGTCGTGTGGATGGCTTCTCCCTCTCCTTGGCACGAGGTCATCGGCAGGAACGTGCTCTTCGCGCTGTACGCCTGGACCGGCCCCGGCATCGTTCGCGGGCTCGCCCTCACCACGCCCGTCGTGAACATCGTCGGTCGACCGCTCGGTTACGAGGCCGACGTCGGCTGGATCCCGCCGGACCGGGTCACGCTGGATGGGCGCGGGGCGCCGATCGTCGATGGAGTTCCCGCCATCGTGGTCGAGGTGTGGTCGCCCTCGAACTGGCCTGGCGAGATCGATCAAAAGACCCGCGACTACGCGACCGCCAACGTCACAGAGCTGTGGGGCATCAGCCCCGACCTGCGACGGCTGACCCGCTACGCCGACCTCGTCGACGGCCGGTACGCCAGCGCCGTCGACCTGGCGGACGATGAGGTGCTCACCAGTCCGCTTCTCGACGGCTTCAGCGTCGTCGTCGGCTCGCTCTTCGTCGTCTGATCGGCCGGCGCTGACGTGCTCGCCAACACCTCACGCACCAGAGCGACCGCGTTCGATGCCGATGCTGATGGTTATGCCGCGGGGCGTCCGCACGTCGACACGGACGCCGTCAGCGACCTCATCCAGCTGTGCGACCTCGCGCCGGGAGCCCACGTGCTGGAGGCCGGCGCCGGCACCGGGCAGCTGACCGTGGCCCTCCTCGCCGCCGGGTTGCACGTCACCGCAATCGAGCCCGGCGCCAGCATGGCTGACCGCCTGCGGAGGCTCGCAGCCGGGGAGCCAGGCCTCACGGTCATCGAGGACACGTTCGAGCGGGCCGACCTCAGCGGCCGGCGGTTCGACGCGGTGTTGTCGGCCAACGCCTGGCATTGGGTCGACCCCTCGATCGGGCTCCCCAAGCTCGCGACCGTGACGTTGCCGCACGCCTGCCTCGGGCTCGTGTGGACGTTCTTCGTCGCCGCCGACGCTGGCGTGCAGCGCAGGCTCAACTCGGAGGTGCTCCACGGCGAGCTCGGTGACCTCGCCCGTGATCCCGCGGGCTACCGCGATGCAATCGACGCCTCGATGGTCGCCGGGAGTGCCGAACGCGAGGCGTCTGGTTACGTTGGCACGGCGGCGTTGCGTCACCACCGCCGGCGACGCAACCTCGACGTGGCCGCGTACGTCGCGCTGCTGACGAGCTTCGCCGGTCACGCCGACGCCGGGGCCGCGCTCGGGCGGCGCATCGCGGCGTGTGGATTGGGGCCGAGCATCGAGGTTCTGGACGACGCCCACGTCTGCGTCGCGCCGATCGTTACGGTCGAAGCAAGCGCTCGCCCTTGACGCCAGTTGATGCACCCCATAGCATTCCACCCATGTCGTCGGCCCTCGTTCAGTCTGCCGAGCGCATCTCGTGGGAGCAGTTCTTGGAACTGCCCGACCTCCCCGGCGGCCTCCACGCGGTGGCCCTCATCGACGGCGAGGTCGTGTGGCTGGGTTCTCCTTCAGGGTGGCACGAACACATCGTGCACAAGGTCGTCAACGCAGTCGATGCCTGGGCCGGGCCCGGTCTGCTCAACGGCCGTGCGGTAACGCGGCCGGCGGTGCAGAGTCCAGGCGCCGAGCGGATCCGAGGAACGAGGAACGAGGAGGCGCCACAGGCAATGACAGCACGGCCCCAGGGCTATGAGGCGGATGCGGGGTGGTTCCCGCCGGCGCAGGTGCGGCTGGACGCTACGGGCGCGCTGGAGTTCGTCGGTCGTCCTGCCATCGTCGTCGAGGTGTGGTCGCCGTCCAACTGGGCGAAGGAGATCGAACGCAAAGTGGAGGACTACGCGCTCGCTGGCGTCGCCGAGCTGTGGGCCATCTCGCCGACCTCGCGCGCCGTCACCCGCTACGCCGACATCGTCGATGGCGCGTACGCCTCCATCATCGATCTGTCGGGCGATGATGTTCTCACCACGCCCCTGTTGGACGGCTTCGCCATTCCCGTCAGTTCGCTCTTCGTCGTCTGACCCACACCTCGACGTGCTCGCCGACACCTCCGGCGCACTCGCCACCGCGTTCGAGGCCGCCGCGGCGGGCGACGACGCCGGTCGCACACCGGTCGAGGCATCCGCGGTCGACAACCTCATCGCGCGCGGCGGACCCTGCGCCTGGAAGCCACCTCCCGCCTGCGTGTTGTCCGACATGGCCCTTGCGCCGGAAGTTGCATCCCATAGCATTCCACGCATAGCGCGATGCTCGTCCGGTCCGCCGACCGCGTGCATGGTCCGGCGATCGCCGTAGGTTTGCAGGCGTGGCCGACCCCGCTGCCCAGGACCGCTTCTACTTCCGGCAGTTGCTGTCGGGGCGCGACTTCGCCATCGACGATCCGGTGGCCCAGCAGATGGTCAACTTCGTCTATGCCATCGGCGACCGCACCACCGGCGAGTGCATGCTGATCGACCCGACCTACGCCGTCGGCGAACTACTGGACGCGGTCGAGGCGGACGATATGCGATGCACCGGCGTGCTCATCACGCACTACCACCCCGACCACGTCGGCGGCCGCATGATGGGCATGAACATTGAAGGCGCCGGCGCGCTGCTCGAACGGGTCGACTGCCCCATCCACGTGCAGCGCGACGAGGTCACCTGGGTCGAGCGCTCGTCAGGACTCGGCGCCGCGCAGCTGGTGGCCCACGACAGCGGCGACGTCGTCAGCATCGGCAGCATCGACGTCACCCTCGTGCACACCCCCGGCCACACCCCCGGCAGCCAGTGCTTCCACGTCGAGGGCTGCCTCGTCAGCGGCGACACGCTGTTCCTCGAGGGCTGCGGCCGCACCGACCTCCCGGGCGCCGACCCCGCGAAGATGTACGAGAGCCTGCAACTGCTGTCGACGATGCCCGCGGAGACGGTGGTGTTCCCCGGCCACGCCTACTCACCGCCGGCATCGGCGATGGCCATGGGCGACCTCGTCCGCACCAACTACATCTTCAAGCCAAAGACGCAAGAGGCGTGGATGGAGTGGTTCGGCGGCGGCGCCTGAGGCTGGTCATCATCCTGGCTCGGCTCCGCCTCGCGCATCGGACTCGCAAACGGCGCTGACGCGCCTTCAGGCGTGGCCCGTGGTCCTGTTCTGCCGTCTCGATCAGGGTTCGAGGCGCTCCAGGCCGAGGGGAGAGTCCATCTCGAAGGCCACGCCCTCGTCGATGACCCGCAACGCAACATCGACGCACAGCACTCGGTGCCAGCCGTCGGCCGGCGTCGCCACCGGCTGGTAGGCGCCACGCACGAGGCGGAGGTGTTCGAGCTCGCACGGGAAACTGTTGAGAATCATGACCTCCGGGACCCCGAGATGCGCGTAGTAGGGCAACTTCTCGTCGGTGTCATCGCCGGGTGAGCGCACCTCGACGACGAGCTCTGCTGGGCCGTCGATGCCGCGCCTGGTCGCCAGACGTGGGTCGGTGACGAGCATGTCGGGGACCCGGTAGTTCTTGTAGCTCTTGACCTTCGGGTCGAACAGGCCCGTCTCGATGTAGGCACGGAGCCCCTTGGCGCGGGCAGCCAGCGAGAGCGCAAGGAAGAGGTCCCCGCCGACGCGCATGTGGGGTTCGATGGGGGGCGGATTCATATGAAGCACACCATCCCACATCTCATCTCGACCATCCAAACCCTGTGAGATGCGTCGAAGATACTCGGGAGTGGTGAGGGGGTCGAGAGTCTCCACGGACCCCAGGCTACGCCCTCGGTGGTCCTTCAACACCCGAGTGCGTACGCGACTGCCCGGCGCACGCGCCCCATCGTGGCATCGTCCAAGGCCCCGACGAAGTGGGTGAGCGCCGATTGCGCAACGGTGTGCAGCCCGTCGCAGTTCACCGCAGACGGCTGGTCGAGGCCGACCCCCTGATGATCGATCTCCACCTCGGCGGCGAGACCACGAACCGAGGTCGTCACCTCGGCGACGGTGACGAGCGCTCGCACATCGATCACCTCCGAACGGGTCAGCACAACGACCGGCCGTCGCTTCGATCCGACCTGCGCGAGCCAGACCTCGCCGCGGATCACTCGGCACCCCACGCTTCGGTGCGCAGCCAGAAGTCGTCGGCCTCCTCCGGCGCCCGCTCGTACGCCGCCCGGTCGGCCGCGATGAGCGCAGCCCGCACCGCGGCGGCCACACCCTCACGCGCCGCGGCCGAGACGTTCACCCCGAGCCGGCGTGCCTGATCGGCCACCTCCTCATCCAACGAGATCGTGGTGCGCATCCACGCCATAACCTGACGCTATCAACCGTTGATGCGGACGGAACGAGCCGTACGGTTGGGCATGACGACGAACACGGCTGGTGAGGTCGAGCATCGGCCGCGATGGCTGATCGAACCGCTGACCTCGGCGACGCACAACGACGCCCGCCGCCTCATCCTCGATGGCCTCGCGGAACGCTGGGGCACGATGGATGCGTCGCTCAACCCCGACCTCGATGACATGCTCCATGCCTACGGCGAGAGCCTGACCCTCGTGGCGCACCCGCTCGCGGGCGGCGCACTGTGCGGGACCGGGACGGTGATCCGCCGTGACGCACAGACCGCCGAGATCGTGCGGATGTCCGTCGCCTTCACCGAGCGGCGAAGCGGCCTCGGGCGCCTCCTCGTCGATCGACTGGTGGAACAGGCGGCGGCGTGGCGTGGCCGCGAGGTCATCGTCGAGACCTCTGCAGCTTGGACCGATGCCCTGGCTTTCTATTGGGCGAACGGCTTTGCGGAGACGCGCCGCGAGGTCGGCCCGTTCGGCGAGGAGGTGTGGTCGAACCGCCAGCTCTGACGGATCCGCTCGACCGTCGGAGTCGCTTGGCCCAGACCGGCACGGCGCACTGAACATCACCGCCGCGCAGGTTCTGGTGGTGCCATGACCCTCATCGCGGGTCACAGCAGCACCAGAAGCCGCTCGCCGTTCCTCGACACAGCCCATGCAGGACACGGCCGCGCTCGCCTCGTTCTTGGAGGACCTCAGACGCCCGATCGCCCGCTTCGACCGGTCCGGGTCAGCCGCCGATCTGGCTCATGGCTCGCTTGGGTTGGAGGAAGGTGACGTTGCCGATCTGGTGGCCGGCCCACTTGGCATCGACGGTGGAGCGCATGGCCGCCTCGATGACGGCGTCGTCGGCGCCACCGCGCAACAGCCCCCGAAGGTCGGTCTCATCGAGGGCGAAGAGGCATGATCGGAAGGCGCCGTCCGCCGTGAGGCGAACGCGATCGCAGCTGGCGCAGAACGACTCGGTGACGCTGGCGACGACACCGACCTCACCACCGGGGCCGGGATGGCCGTCGGCGAAGCGTCGTATTGAAGCTGGCGCATGACCGCGGTCGGCGGCCTCTGGCGCCAGGGGGAAGCGCTCGTCGATGGCGTCGAGGATCTCGGTCTTGGCAACGACCTTGTCTGGGCCCCAACCGTGTTGGGCGTCGAGCGGCATCACCTCGATGAAGCGCACGCTGACACCGCGGTCGCGGCCGAAGGCGGCGAGGTCGGCGACCTCGTCGTCGTTGACGCCCCGCACCACGACACAGTTGACCTTCACTGGATTGAGACCGGCGGCGACGGCGGCATCAATGCCCTCGAGCACCTGGTGCAGGCGATCGCGCCCGGTGATGGCGACAAAGCGGTCCTCGTGCAGCGTGTCGAGGCTGACGTTGACGCGGGTCAACCCGGCACCGGCGAGGTCATCGGCGACGAGGCCGAGGGTGGCGCCGTTGGTGGTCATGGCGATGTCGCCGAGGCCGCCGCCGGGCACATCGATCGAGCGCAGTGCGGCGAGACGCTCGATGAGGACGGGCAGGTGGGAGCGCACCGTCGGCTCGCCACCGGTGAGGCGCAGCGTGCGGATGCCAAGCCGCTCCACGCCGATGCGCACGATGCGCTCGATCTCCTCGAACGTCAGCAGCTCAGAACGGGGCAGCCACTGCATCCCTTCCTCTGGCATGCAATAGGTGCAGCGAAAGTTGCAGCGATCCGTGATGGACACGCGCAGGTCGGTGTGGACACGACCGAAGCGGTCGACGAGCGGCGCAGGCCGCGCCGCGCCTGCGGTGGATGACACATGCATCAGCGTAGGCCGCGCGGAGTCGGATACGGTCCCCGGCCATGACCACCACGCTCGTCGCCCTTTGGACCGCCCCCTCAGACCTCGATGCCTTCACGGCCGATTACCTCGCCACGCACGTTGCGTTGTGCGAGGCGCTGCCCGGCATCGCTGAGGTCAAGACGGGCGCGGCGATGCCCGGCGGACCCTATGTCCGCATGACCACCCTTGAGTTCCCCGACATGGCCACCTTCGGTGCCGCGATGGGCACGCCAGCGGGCGCGGCCGTCATCGCCGATGGCGGCCGGCTCAACGAGGCCTTCGCCAACAAGACCGACACGCTCATCCTCGAATAGCCCCGCCGGAGCGCAGCCCAGCGCGGGCGGTCAGCAGTCGATGGCGACCCTGACCGCCTCGCAGATCCTGCGCATGGTCGCGTCGTCGCACACGCCCACCCGACGGACCAGATCCGCGCGGCCGACCCGGCGAAGAGCGTCGCAGCCGACCACCGACGGGCGGCGCAGCCCCGACGCGGCATCGATCGCCACCTCGGTCGCAAGGCCGCGCACGGTGGAGGTGATCGGCGCGACCAGCACGCCATCCAGCACACGACCAAGCGGATCGCGGGTCAACACGACGACCGGCCGTAGCTTGTCCACGCGAGCGAGCCACACCTCGGCACGCGCCGGTGCGGCGAGGACCGGGGAGCTCACCCTGGGTCCGCGTCCACGCCGAGCACGTCGGCGTACAACGCCGCCCAGTCAGTGTCATCTTCGATGCCGTCGAACGGCTGCGGCGATGCCGCCAGCGCGCGCTCGCCCCGTGTCGGAGGCATCGCGACATACGCGGCAGCATCACGTGCGTTGCGGCGCGCCGCCAGCACGATGTCGAGCGCCGCGTCGATGACGCCGGACGTTGATGTCCCACCCGTGACGCCACGGACCAACTCAAGCTTGGCGGCGTCGACCGAGATCGTGATCTTCGTTCTGGTCATACCCTCACCCTACCGGAGTGTGACCATCCGGCCGCCCTCAGGCGAGCGGCCACACGACAACGGCCTCTCCCTCGACAACGCCATCGCCGTCCGGCACCAGCGCTAAGAAGTCCGCGGCCGCGAGGGCGGTCAGCGCGTTGCTGGCTTGGGTTCCCGACGGGACGACCTCGAGTCGACCATCGGCCCATCGGCCCGACACCCGCACGAGATGGAGCTTGCCGTCGGGTCGCCGACCAAGGCCGCCCGGTCCGGCGACCGCGCCGACTGCCGGCCGCAGCAGATCGTCGTCGCGATGGCCAGCGAGCAGACGCAGCGCGGGCCGGGCGAAGCACTCATAGGAGACCAGCGAGCTGACCGGGTTGCCCGGCAGACCGAGCACCGGCGTTCCGTTGACCAGGCCGTAGGCGAACGGCTTGGCCGGCTTGATGGCGATCTGCAGCCACTGGAACGAGCCGCCGCCTTCACCATCCTGGCCAAGCTCGTCGAGGATGACCCTGACGAGATCGACATCGCCCATCGACACGCCACCGGAGGTGACCACGAGATCGCAGCGCGCGGCCCCGTCGAGGATCGCAGCCCGGATGGCGTCGGCGCGGTCGGGGGCAACCCCGAGGTCGACCGGCTCGAAGCCGTCGGCCGCGACGCACGCCAGGAGCGACGGGCGATTCGACTCGCGGATCTGGCCCGGCCCGAGCGGACCGCCGCCCACGACCAGCTCGTCGCCGGTGGACAGCACCCCGACGCGCGGCCGACGGTGCACCTGGGCGCGGGTGAGCCCGACCGAGGCGAGGACCCCAACCGCCGCGGGCGAGAGCACATCCCCGGCGCGTAGCACCACGTCGCCGGGCTGCACGTCGCCCCCGGCGCGGCGGACGTTGGCGCCCGCAACCACCGCTTCGTCAAGGGCCACCGTCCCCGGCCTCGGCCCCGCGCTTGACCGTTCCACCATGACCACTGCGTCGGCGCCGTCGACGATGGGGGCGCCGGTCATGGTACGCACTGCTTCGCCCGCGCCCAGCTGAATGCCGACGCCACCCTCGCCCGCCATCACCTCGGCCACAACCTTGAGCACCACGGCCGCGCCCGGCATGGCGCCGACGACATCGATGGCCTGGACGGCGAACCCGTCGACGCCGGAGTTCGCGAACGGCGGCACCATCTCTGAGCTGACCACGTCGGCCGCGAGCACGCACCCAACGGCCAGCCAGGGCTGTGAGACCAGATCGACATCGACGGGCGCGAGCCGACCGCGGGCCGCGGCGACCATGGCCAGCACCCCGGCGCGGGCCACGTCGAGCGGGACGAGCGCCATCGCCGCGCTCAGCCCCTGGCTGCGAGGATGGTGGCCAGCCGGTCGGCGAACGGGCCGCCCAGGTCCGGGTGGTCCAGCGCGAGGCGGACGGTGGCGTCGAGGTAGTCGAGGTGATTGCCGACATCGAGGTAGTCGCCCTCGTAGCGGATCCCTTCCACCGTGGTGCCTCCGTCGGCCTCACACAGCAGGCGGATGGCATCGCTCAGCTGCAGCTCGCCGAGCGCGCCGGGCTCGATTCGATCGAGGGCATCAAACAGCTCTGGCTGAAACACGTAGCGACCGATGAGGGCGAGGTCCGAGGGAGCGTCGGCGAACGCCGGCTTCTCGACGACGTCGGTCACGGTGACAACGCCACTGGCCGCGTCTGCCCCGAGAGCGGCGACGCCCTTCGTCGAGATCGCCGCACCCTCGATGCGCAGGAGTGCGAGGACGCTACGGCCACTCAGCTCGGCGCGGGCGACCATATCGGCGAGGAGTGTCGAGGAGGTCGGGAGGATGTCGTCGGGAAGGAGCACCGCAAACGCCTCACCCGCCGCCGCTCTGGCACCGCAGCCGACGGCGTGGCCGAGACCCATGGGCGAGCCCTGGCGCACGAAGACGAACTCAGCAAGGTCGGCGATGGCCCGCACGCGGTCGAGGATTGTCGTCTTGCCACCTCGCTCCAGCGACGCCTCAAGCTCGGGGGCGAGGTCGAAGTGGTCTTCGAGTGACGTCTGACCACGGCCGGTCACGATGATGACCTTCTCGATGCCGGCCCTGACCGCCTCTTCCACCACCCATTGGATGGCGGGCCGGTCGACGAGCGTGGCCATGGGCTTTGGCACTGCCTTCGATGCGGGAAGGAACCGAGTTCCGAACCCTGCGGCCGGGATCACAGCGGTACGAACCTTCACGGCGCGATCCTCACACAGTCTTTAGCCCCTGAGGTCTCGCCGGCAGCGTCTCCTCGATCCTCGTCCCTCCGATCTGGACGGACCCGACGGGGCGAGTACGCTTAGCAGTCGACCTAGGTGAGTGCTAACGCTCGCCTCGACTCGTCCAGCAGACGTCAGACGGAGGATCAGTGCCCACCTACGAGTACGCGTGCAAGAAGTGCGGAGAGCACTTCGACATCGTGCAGAAGTTCAGCGACGACGCGCTCACCGCGTGCATCCTCTGCGACGAAGGCCAGGTGCGGAAGGTCTTCTCTGCAGTCGGCATCGCGTTCAAGGGCAGCGGCTTCTACAAGAACGACAGCCGGGGCGGCTCGTCGAAGTCCACTGCGGCGGCGGCCTCGAACGGGACTGCGTCATCTGACGGAGGTTCGTCGGACAGCGGCTCCAAGGACAATGGCTCCAAGGA
>JAYUDU010000251.1:0-1848 GCA_043739605.1 Acidimicrobiales bacterium
GAGTTGCCCCACCTCCTCGACGTCATGCGCAGGGCGGCCATCGACGCCGACCGCGACCCCGACGCCATCGTCGTCACCGCCGGCGGCGCGTTCGACGCCGCAACAGCCGAGAAGTACGCGGAGATCGGCGTGCATCGCCTCGTGGTTCCGCCGCTGGGCGCCACCCTCGAAGCGCGCGTCGAGTTCCTTGGTGGGTTCGGCGCGGTCATCGCCTCGACTGCGTGAGATGACGGAGGTCTGATGCTCGACGGTTGCCCCGCATGCGGCGCAAGTGCGCCGACGGGCGCCCGCTTCTGCGGTCGGTGCGGGGCTGGTCTTGCGGTCGTCGTGTGTCCGACGTGCTCTGTGCCCAACGCATGGGATCACGCGTTCTGCTCTGGGTGCGGTGCAGGGCTCGCGACTGGGGTGCGGCCCGCGCCGGCAAGAGGAATTGTTCTCGACACGCCGACCATCGAGGAGCGCAAGCTCGCAACCATCCTGTTCGCCGACGTCGTCGGCTTCACCACGTTGGCCGAGCACGCCGACCCAGAGGACGTCGCCCACCGCGTCGATGCGGCGTTCCGCCGCCTGGCCTTCATCGTTGAGAATCACGGGGGCCGTGTCGACACGTACCTGGGGGACGGGTTCATGGCCACCTTCGGAGTGCCGACAGCCCTGGGAGACGAGGCCGACCGGGCCGTCGCGGCAGGATTGGCCATCGCGGCAGAGCGCCCAGAGGACCTGCGCTTCAGCGTCGGCGTCAACTCCGGCGATGTGCTGGTCACGTCCATGGGTGGGGCGACGACCGTCATCGGCGATGCCGTCAACGTGGCCGCGAGGCTCGAGAAGGTGGCCGCGGCTGGGCAGGTGCTGGTCGGGCCCACCACCGCGGAGATGTGCGGACCAGGCCTGCGGCTGTTGCGGCGGCCAGCCATCCTCGTCAAGGGCAGAGCGACGCCAGTTGAGGTGTTCGAGGCCGTTGGCCAACAGCAGCCCCCCAGTAGTGGCCCAGATGCACTGCCCGTCTTTGGTCGAGAGAACGACCTCGCGTTCCTCCTCGGGCAGTGGCGACGCACCGTTGACGAAGGCCGGCCAGCGATCGTCGTCATGACCGGCGAGCCCGGCATCGGCAAGACGCGCCTCCTCGATCACTTCATCGACCACGCCCGGTGCGACGGTGCGCATGTGGTGAAGGTGACGTATCCCGCGTACGGCGGGCTCGCCGGGCCGCAGGTCGGCGCGGAGGTGGCCCGCCAGCTGGGTTTGTCTGGCGACCCGACGATCGACGAGCCCATCCTCGCGATGGCAGACAAGCTCGACAAGCGGGGCGACGCACTGGTACCGCCGGGCGGCTGCGCCAGAGCAACTGCGGCCGCGGTCCCGGGCTCTTCACCAGACGCCGACGCGGTCCCAGGCGTCGTACGGGACCCAGAGACGCTCTTCGTCGACCAGGTCTTTGCCTTCCGGCGTCTGGCAGAAGCGCGTTCCCAGCAGGGTCCGCTGCTCGTCGTTCTCGACGACGTCCACCGCTCGACCGATCGTCTGCTTGAGATGCTGGCGCGGATCAACGCGCAGATCGGGCCGGTGCCGGTGCTGACCGTTCTCGTCGGGCGGCCCGGCGATGGACGGTGGATGGCGGGGTTCCCGTCGGCGTCTGTGCTTCGCGTCGGGCCGGTGGGGGCAACTGCTGCACGCCAGCTTGTCGACGCCGTTGCTCCGGGCTTGGAAGAGTCGCACGCGGACGCCGTGCTCGACCGTGCAGGCGGAAGCCCGCTGTTCCTGCGCGAACTGGCGGCCATGGTCGCCGCCGGTGGGTCCCACGGAGCACCGCTGGCCGGTTCGACCACCACCCTGCCACCCACGTTGCGG
>JAYUDU010000252.1:0-5062 GCA_043739605.1 Acidimicrobiales bacterium
CGAGGAAGAACGCGTTGCAGGCCTGCGCGATCGACGCGCCGTCGAGGTCGCCGGCGGCTTCCTCGATCTCAAGCCCCGCAGCCTTGAGCTCTGCCAGCAGCGACTTCAAGCGGTCGGCCACCAGCACCGGGTCGCCCTTGAGGAGATAGCCGCGCGCCGGAGGGGAGGCGGTCATGCGGCGGAGACCCGGGCGGCATACTCAGTGGGCTCTGCGGGCTCTGCGGCGTTGGGTGCCTCGGTGTGCCGCGCTCCGAGGATCGCAGCGAGGACATCGACGGTGCGGCGCGCGCCCTTGACGTCGTGCACCCGGATCATGCGACATCCACCCACGATGCCGATGGCGTGCGCGGCGTGACTCGCCATCCGACGGTCGGCCACCTCGAGGTCGAGCAGCCCGCCGATGAACGCCTTGTTCGATGCGCTCAGCAGCAGCGGGAACCCAAGGTCTGCAAGGGCCGCCGAGGAGCGCAGCAGCTCGATGCTCTGTGACCACGTCTTGCCGAGATCGAGTCCCGCGTCGACGATGACCCGATCTGCGGGGATGCCGGCGGCAATGGCTCGCTGGGCGCGGTCGGACAGGAACGAGCGCACGTCGTCGACGAGGTGGTCGTACTCGGGATGGGGGTCTGCGACGCGTGGCTGCAGACGCATGTGCGTGGCGACGACGCTGGCGCCCGTCGCCGCGGCAACGCCGAGGTAGGCCGGGTCGGCGAAACCCGAGATGTCGTTGCCGACGACCGCCCCCGCGGTGCACGCTGCCTCCAGCACCGCCGCACGCCAGGTGTCGACGGAGAGGGGAAGATCGAACCGCGAGGTGAGCGCCTCAACGGCCGGCACCACGCGGTCGAGCTCCTCCTCCAAGCCGACCTCAACGCCGGGACCTGCCTTCACGCCGCCGACGTCGAGCAGATCTGCCCCGTCGGTGACCAGCTCGTCTGCCTTCGCGAGGAACGCATCAAACGAATAGTAGGAGCCCTTGTCGTAGAAGCTGTCCGTGGTTCGATTGAGCACGCCCATCACCAGTGCACGGTGGCGGATGTCGAAGCGCACGTCACCGAGGCGGACGCTCTCGACCAGCGGCGGTTCCACGGCCGAGCAACCTATCCCCCGATGTCCGTCGCGGCGGCCGCCGGCATCACCCTGACCGTCGGTCGCTCACTCGTGCCGGCGACGACCACCACCAGCCGAGCCGAGCGCAGCGCCGTGCCGGGCACCAGCGTTTCGATGCCGGCGATGTTGACGCGAGGCGGACCCGCGACGCGATGGGCGGCGCCCCGCGCCACGAGCGCAGCGACGGTGGCCAAGCTCGGACGGCCCCCCGCGGTGATGACGACGAGCTCGACGTCGGTGATGGCCGCAGCATCCAATCCCTTCAGCACGCGTGCCGCATCTGGTCTGGCGGCGAGGACCAAGATGGTCCCATCAGTCGTTCGCCATGCGGTGGCGCTGGGGGCGATGGCGACGCCGGCCAGGTCGGGGACCGGGGCGCGGAGCGGCACCACGACGCACGCGATGAGCACCACCGCCAGGCCGACGACCCTGGCTGGGGTGTTCCGCCCAGCCACCAGCGCGACCGCGGCGCCGACGATGCCGAGCGCTGTCACCGCCGTCGAGGCGTGCGTGCCTGGCAGGCGGGCAGCGTGCGATGCAACGGTCGCGATCCACCCCACCATGGCCCTCGTCGGCAGGTGGAGGACGGTCGCAACGGTTGGCGGCATGACCCCGGCGACCGGCCCGCCGACCAGCCCCCACGCGGTCAATGGACCAGCAACCGGCACCGCAAGCACGTTGGCAGCCAAGCTCGGCAGGCTCGGACCACCGGAGAGCCCGCTCAGCATGAGGACGGGCGCCGTGGCGATCTGGGCGGCGAGCGAGGCCGCGACGAGGTCGCGCAGCGCACGTGGGCCCCACAGACGAGCCGCGATCGGCCGGGCCATGAGGGCGAGGCCGAGCGAGGCCGCCACCGACAGTGCGAAGCCGAGCCGATGCACGAGCAGCGGGTCGACGAGGAGGCAGGCGACGACTGCGAGGCCAACGACCCGAACCCCGCCAACGGGCGTGCCGACGGATCGGGCGACGATGACGATCGACAGCATCGCGGCCGCCCGGAGCACGGAGGGCTCAAAGCGCACCAGCACGCAGAACCCCGCGATGCAACCGAGCGATGCGACGGCTCGTGGCCCCAGCCGCAGCCGACGGAGGGCGGGCGCAGCCGCGGCGAGGGCGAACGCGAGGTTCTGGCCAGAGACGGCGGTGAGGTGGGCCAGGCCGGCGCCTGCGAAGTCGGCCTTCGTCGTCGGCGCCTCGGCGCGGTCGTCGCCGAGCACGATGCCTTCGAACAGCGCAGCGCGGTCTGGACCGAGGCCGACATCGCCGGTGTGGACGCGCCTGCGAACCGCGTTGGCGACCCGCCACCAGGCCCGGCCACCGTCGCGCGGCACCAGCCGCGTCAGCGTCACCACGGCGCTGACATGGCGCGGCCAGAGGTAGGTGGCGTCCCTGGCCGAGACCGCCCCGAGCCGACCGTCGACCTCCAGCCGGTCACCGGCAAGGGCGGCGCGAGCGGCTGACGCCAGCGCACCGTGCACCACGGCCTGGATCCGGCGCCCGTCGCACGACAACACCACCGCGGTGCCGCCCGCGAGCGGCACTGGGTCCTCTACGACGGTGGCGACGCCGCTGCACCGGGCGCCGGCTGGCGGCGGGCCGAGCCCCGCCCACGCCCGGACGCCGAGCACGCACACCAAGACGACGACGCCGAGGCCGAGAGCCGCCGGGCGCTCGATGATGCGACCCCCGACGATGATCGCCAGCGCCGCGATGAGCACCGGCGCAGCTCCGATGACCACCGGCGCCCGCTGCGACCACCACGCCGCCAAGGCGGTTGCCGCGGCGATGCCGGCAACGGCTCTGTCGCTCACGAGATGGGTCCCGTGCTCACACGCGCACGAAGCGGCGCAGGCGCTCGAGCTTGCCGTCGCCGATGCCAGGCACGTCGAGCAGCCCGTCCACGGAGCGAAACCGACCGTGATCTGTTCGCCATTGCACGATGGCGGCGGCGGTCGACGGTCCAACGCCCGGCAGTGCGTCGAGCTGCTCGACGGTGGCCTGGTTGAGATCGATCGGCACGATCGGCGTGCTCGGCCCACCATGACTGCCGGCGCCGGCTGGCAACGCGATCTGCTGCACCACCTCGCCGACCCGGGGCACGCGCACCTGCTCGCCGTCGACCAGCACGCGAGCGAGGTTCACCTGGGCGACGTCCGCCCCCGGCGCAGGGCCGCCCGCCGCGACGAGGGCATCCGCAGCGCGCGACCCCGCCGGCAGGCGCGCCAGACCGGGATGCTCGACTGCGCCAACGACGTCGACGACGATGGAAGCAGCGACCGTCGTCGCGGCCCCCACGGGGCATGTCGTGGTGACAGCGCTCTGCCCAGCCGGCGCCGCTCGCGGCAAGACGATGTCACCGCCGCCTTTCGCGTGAGCGGTCCAAGCTCGCCATGGCTGCGCGATGACGCCCCAGCACACGGTGGCCGCGATGACTGTGGCCACACCCCATGCCGCGAGCCTCCGCGGCGTGGATCCGGTGCGGTCGGCCAGCGGCCCGAACGCTCGTTCAAGGGCACCGTCCATCCGGCTCAGGATCGAGACGGTGGGGCGGCGGGCCCGCGCGTCATCAGCGGCGTCGAATGGATCGAGCACGCGGTCCTCCCTGCGGTCGACCGGACGGACCGGTCATGGCGGGCGGGGAAGCGCTCCAGGTAACCGTATCAGCGACTCACCATGAGATGCACGCAGATGCGCCAACGGCATGCCAGGGTCGGTAAAGCTCGGTTATCAGATGCCGACGGACGACCACTCGGCGTGCACCTCGGCGGGCAGGCGTCGATACGCCGCGACGTGGGGCCAGCCGAGCGCTCTCAGCACGATGTAGCGGCCGACGTACCCGAGCAGGAACCGCACCAGCCCTTCGTCTGCATACTGGCGTACGTGCACCAGCTCGTGGGCGATGAGCCGCGTGCTGTGCTCGTGACCGCGTCGGACGAAGACGAAGCGGCCGAACGTGATGGCATCTGCACCCGGCGGAACCGGACTGCCGACGACGAGCACCGCGCCCTGGTGCCGCACGATCCGCGGCAGTCGAGGACGACGGGGCCAGCCGGCGCGGGCCAGGCGGCGGGCGGGGCGGAGGGCGGTCGAGCGCGGCACGAGCAGCGGCGTCAGAAGAGGCGCGCCGTCAGCTTCTTGCGCCATGGCGCGGTGCGGGGGTCGTCGGGGCCGAGCACCTGGAGGAGGTCGAGGAACTCGCGCTTGGCGTCCTCGTCATCCTTGACCTTGTCGAGCAGAGTGGAGAGTTGCGCGTCGACGTCGATGCCCGGATCGATGCCTGACTGCGCCATGCGGGCCAGTGCAGCCACGTGCGAGACCTCTGCGGTCTCGGGCACCTTGGCCAGCAACTCGAGGGCGGCGTCGGGGTTGCCGGCGTCGACGAGGAGCTTGGCGAGCACGACGGTGGCGCCGATGTGGCCGGGCTCGAGCTCGAGGGCCTGGCGCAGCGACGCCTCGTCGCCGATCTCGGTGAGGATGTCGGCGGGCGACTTGGCGGGCCCGAGCGCCTCGACGAATCGACGGATCTCGGCCTCGGGCTGGGCGCCGACGAACTGGGCGACGACCTGGCCGCCGCTCACCGCGAAGACGGCAGGGATGGACTGCACCTTGAACATCTGGCCGATCTGGGGGTTGGAGTCGACGTCGACCTTGGCCAGCTCCACCGCTCCGTTGGTCTCGCCGACGACCTTCTCGAGGATGGGCCCGAGCTGCTTGCACGGCCCGCACCACTCCGCCCACAGGTCGACGACGACCGGCACCTCGAAGCTGCGGTCGATGACTTCGGTCTTGAACGTCGCGTCGGTCACATCTGCCACGCACAGAACCTACCGCCGCTCGCGCCGGCCCCCGGTTCGGTGCGTTCCTTGAACGCGGGCCAAGGTGGTGACCCTCGCTATGGTGACGCTCATGTCAGCAGACATCCCGGGAATCGACGTCGCAGGCGTGACCGCCT
>JAYUDU010000253.1:0-5053 GCA_043739605.1 Acidimicrobiales bacterium
CGTTCTTTGGTCTTTGGGCATCAGGAAACGCGCCCAATGACCAAAGAACGGCGCTCGCGGCGATGAGCGCAGACGACGACCTCCGGCGCGCCCTGGCCCTCGGACCCCGCCCATCGCTCGCGGCGCGCGAAGCAGAGGAGGCGGCCGCCGCCGCCTCGATCGCACAGCGGTGGCGACGGCGCCGTCGCAATGGCTGGCTCATCGCCACCCTCATCATCGTTGTCGTCGGTGTCGGCGCGTCGTTCGTGCTGGTTCGCCCCCAAGCCCCGATCGGTCGCGGGTTGGTGCCCGCCGGCCCGTCCCCCACAGGAACCGATGGCACGCTCGGGACCGACATCGCCGCCGCCCGATTCGATCCGAGCGGAGCCAGGGTCGCGGCGATCGACGCCACGGGGCGCCTTGGCATCCTCGAGACCGGGCGCTTACGTCCCCTCACCCCAGAGGGCACGGTGATCACCTCCTTCGCGTGGATCAGCACCGAATCGCTCCTCGTTCAAGAGGGGCCGGGGGCGACGGGCCAGCTCGCGGTACTGGACGCGGTCGGATCACGACCAACTCGCTTGCTCACGCTGGTGCCATCACCCCCGGCTGGCGCGTCCCTCGTCGCAGTACCCGGTGATGCAGCTGTGCTGTCGACCCGGGCCCGGTCAGACGATGGCCTTGGTCCGGTCGTCACCCGGTTGTGGGCCATCGATCTTAAGACGGGCACAACGCACCCCATCG
The DNA here is from genome assembly GCA_043739605.1 of Acidimicrobiales bacterium. Lineage (GTDB taxonomy): Bacteria > Actinomycetota > Acidimicrobiia > Acidimicrobiales > JAUJNH01 > JAYUDU01. The sequence continues at coordinate 724 of JAYUDU010000253.1, forward strand.
GCGAGCCCGGCGCGATCGGCGCCGGGCCCCTTGCGCTGCTTGGCCAGCTCGTCGCAGCTCCGGCGGCCAGCGGCTCTGGGGCCGTTGTGTTTGATCTGGGCGCCGGCACCAGCTCTGCGCTCGCTCTGCCCGGCGAGCTGATCGGCGCCATCGCGTTGCCGGACCCCGCGTTGGTCGCCCGTGACGGCGCCAAGCTCGTCGCCGTCACGGCCACAGGTCAGCGACGGACGTTGGCAACCGTGGAGGTACCTGGTCGAATCCTCGCCATCGACGCCGACGGACGGCGCATCGTGGTTGCGTCAGGCGATGGACCGGCGCGGCTGGTCGACCTTTGAGCCGGGCGCGACAGGACAACCGCAGTTTTGTGTGGAATACATTGGGGGATATGTCTGTCCTTGAGCCTCCACGACAGCGTCGCCCCGCCCGTCCAAACACACCTGTTCTGGGGATCGAGAAGCACTCCCCCTCCTTGCGCGTCTCCGTGGCCGTGGGGCTCGTGGCTGGTGCAGCACTCCTGGGCGTCGCTCTCGGTGCCCACCCCGCCGCCGCGACCGATCAGACGGTGTTCAACGTGCCGAGCACCGGCGGATCGCGGACGTACCCGGGCATACCGGTGCAGGGCGTCGGCAGTGAGGCGACGCTCGCAGACTCATCGGCCATCGAGACGGTGTGCGAGAACCAGAAGCAATCCTGCGACAAGGTGGCCATCAAGGTCGAGTATCCGAAGGGCGTCGACCCCAAGAGCGTCGAGCCCAAGATCGGGGTCGAGGTCGGCTGGTCGCTGGATGGAGCGGGCGCCGGCAACGACATGGATGTCTATGCCTGGTACTTCGGGACACCAGAAGGCGAACGCACCGCGCCCGCAAACCATGACACCGGCTCGAGCTCTGCGACGCAGAGCGACCCCGAGAAGCTGACCGTCCTGCGCGCCGAGTTCTTCCTCTACGTCTTCAACTATCAGGGGGTCAACACCGGCTACACGGTCAAGGTCACGCCAACGTTCCACATCCTCACGCCTCCGCCGGAGCCAACCGACCCGCCAACGTCCGGCTTCGGCGCCGGGTTCGGGGACGGGCCAACCTCCACGGCGACGTTCTCCTCCTCGACCAAGTCACGGGGCGGCGCCACCACCACGACCGTCCCCGATGGCATCGCCCCCGCATCGGGCGATGCGACGGTGCAGCCACTCGTCCCCATCGGTGTTGCCGGTCCCCCCGAACCGATCAACCTTGTCGGCAAGCGCAAGGGCGTCAAGATCGACGACAACCTCTCCACAGGTGTGGTCGAAGCCGCCCCGACCGTCGGGCCAGCCTCTACCGGAGCGGTGCTCGGTGTCCTCGCCGGCATCCCCATCGCCCTCGGCATCGGCGGCGGCCTCCTCCTTCGGCTCGGTGGAACCAAGCGCGTCAAGATCACCACGGACGCCGCGCTTCCTTCGGCGGACGCGCCTGCGTAACACGCGGTCAGCCGGTGGATTCCACGGGAGGGGGGTCTGGGATGGAGACGGGAATGCCGAAGTGGGAGAAGTCGATGGTCGTCGCGACGCGAGCGGTGTCTGGGCGGGTGACGGGCACGGCCAGGGTGAGGTTCTCCGGCAGCTCCAGCCGGCGGACCCGACCCTTCTCGTCGAGGTAGGCGTCTTCGCGTACGACGTGGCTCAGCGCCGCGGCGATGCGGCGGAGACGCCCAGCAAGCGACGCGGCCTTCGTCGCGGGTCCTGCACCCGCCTGCACCGCCGCCGCGGCCGCCGCGGCGGGGTCAACGCCGAGGTCGTAGCGGATGGTGGACGCCTCCTGGACCTGCAATCCGCCGAACGTGGTGATGTGATCGGTACCTCTGAGCAACGCGAGCGCAACGAACGGGTCGCCGGAGACCAGGTCACCAGGCAGGCTGGCCAAGCCGACGGTGTCGAGGCTCACCTCAGACCACGCCGCGGCGCCGGTGGGCCTGGTGAACGCTCTGTCATCTGCGACCAGCACGTCGGTGGTGGCCGCCCTCGTCCTCGTCGGACCGCCGACGCCGACGGTGACCAACATCCGACCGCGGGCGAAGTCGATCTGGCCCTCCGCATGCACCGTGAATCGATCGATGGTGACGAGCGCGGTGCCCTCGGCCGCAGTGCGCTCAGGAGCGGCCGGCAGCGCCGCCTTCGGATCGAGACCAGCCCCTGCGCAACCAGCGCCGACAACGCTTGCCGCAGCCAGCGCGACCGCCATGGCCCGGCCACCAGAACCACCGCGACGGGCGAGGCGTCCGAGAAGCAGCGGCATCGGCGCCTAACGTACGCCGTCGGGCAGCCCGCCCCGATCGGCGCCACCTGTTGCCGCTTAACGCACGAGGAGGCGTCACCGCACGTGAGCACGACGACCTCCCCGACCTCGGCCGGCCACGACCCCGCCGTCGCGGACGCGGCCCCCTCCCCCGGTGCGTCCCGCCAGCCTCGTCTGCGGTGGTGGGTCGAGATGCTGACGATCATCGTCTGCTATGAGCTGTACTCGTTGGCCCGCAACACCCAGGGATCGCGCAGCGTCTCAGCAGACGTCGCCTTCAGGAATGCGCGCGCGTTGCTGCGACTAGAACACCACATCGGACTCGGCTGGGAGCGGCCCGTTCAGAGGGTGTTCCTGCACGCGGAGCCCCTTGTGAAGGGCCTCAACATCTTCTATGGCTCTGCCCACTTCATCGTCACCGTTGGAGTGCTCGTGTGGCTGTTCTTCCGTCAATCACACCGTTACCGGATGTGGCGATGGGCGTTGGCGACCACCACGCTGTTGGCGCTCATCGGCTTCACCGCGTTCCCGCTGATGCCGCCCCGGCTGCTGCCGGTGGAAGAGCGCGCCCAGGCGCTTGTGGCCACCCATCCCGGGCTTGGTCACGATGCCGCCAGCCGCCAGGCGCTCGTCGAGGTGCGCGGGGGCACGTACCGCTCGGCGAAGTATCCCTACGACGACACCCTCGAGACCATCGGCGGCCTGTGGAACTTCGAGTCCGGCGCCATCGCCAAGCTGTCCAACCAGTACGCCGCCATGCCCAGCCTGCACTTCGCGTGGAGCATGTGGTGCGCGTGCGCGCTGGTGCCGGGCCTGCGGCGGCGCGGGGCGAAGGCGCTTGCGATCGCCCATCCGGTGCTGACGGGCACCGCCATCGTTGCGACGGCCAACCACTACGTCCTCGACGCCGTCGCCGGCGCCGCCACCCTCGCCATCGGCATCGCCCTCGCCCACCTCTTCGTCGGCGGACACCTCCGGCGCCCCACGCGCCGTTGAGCGTTCTTTGGTCATTGGGCGCGTTTCCTGATGCCCAATGACCAAAGAACGATCTTCTTGCTTCTCTTCAGGATCTGAGACATCATGAAACGATGTACCAAGCACTCCAACAAGTCGAGCATCTACTGAAGGCATCAGGGGGTGCCGCTCGACGCTCTGCGGCACGGGACATGGGGCTGAGCGATCGCCGAATCGACGCTCTTGTCTCGGTCGGCGTGCTTGAGCTGCGGTCCGGTGGCGTGCTCGTCGCCGGCGGCCGTCCACCCGACGCGGCGCTCGACCTGCGCGCCGCCGTGCTCGGAGCGACGACCGACGCCGTCGTCTGTGTGGCTTCGCATCGCACGGCCGCTCACGACTTCTGGCACCTCAATGGCGTCGCGGCCCCGCCGAGTCCCGAGTTCACCGTCCTGTCATCGTCTCGCACTCGCCTTCCCGCCGGCCTGATCCATCGAACGGACCACATCGGACCGGGCGACCTCGTCACCATCGGTGGGCTCCTCGTGACCGCGCCTCCAAAGACCCTGCTGGACCTTGGCGCCGTGGTGGCTCCCCACATCGTTGAGATGGCGTTCGAAGACGCCTTCTTCCGCAAGCTCGTGACGTGGAAGCGGTGCGAAGAGGTCCTCGCCGCCAACGGTGGCCGAGGTCGACGCGGCGCCGGCGTGTTCCGCACCATCCTCGAGAGTCGGGGACCCGGCGACCTCGATCTCCAGGCACAGAGCGTCCTGGAGCGGCGGACGCTCCGGTTTCTCCGTCGAGAGGGTCTGCACCCGACCGCCGTACAGGTGCCGGTGCGCGGCCCGAACGGCGAACACCTCGTCGTCGACCTCGGGTTCGGCGAACGGCGCGGCATCGAGGTCGACTCGCGTCGCTGGCACAGCGGGGAGGCCGACGTCGCCCGCAACACCCGGAAGGCGCAGCTCCTGAAGCTCGTCGGTTGGTCGATCTTCCCGGTGACGACCGTCGACCTTGACCATCGTCCGCACGACCTCGCTCGCGAAATTCGTTCCTTCCTCGGGCTGCTGTGACCGAGTCACCGAGGCCGTTCCGGGCGTTCTTTGGTC
>JAYUDU010000254.1:0-5052 GCA_043739605.1 Acidimicrobiales bacterium
GGCCACTCGTTCATCCTTGCCAGCCACACGCTGACCTACCAGTTCGAGAAGATCAAGGGCTTCAAGAACATTCTCCATGGTGGCGAGATGTACCTCGACGAGTTCCACACGACCCAATGGCCGGGTCTGCTCGTGTTGCACGGCTACGGCAACGTGTTCGAGCGCTATCTTGGCGCCGGCGAGCACATCATGGTCGAGCCCGGAGCCTTCTTGTACAAGGACGGCACCGTCACCATGAACGTCGAACAGCAGGATCTGAAGACCGGAGTTTTGGGAACGCACGGGCTGTGGCTGGCTCGGATGACCGGACCCGGACGTGTCGGCATCCAATCGATGTACCACCACCACGGCGGCTGACGATGAGCGCCTCGTTTCCGCCTCCGCCTGGCGCTCCCGGCGGTCGCCCTCCCGTTCCCCCGCCCAGCCGGTGCCAGTGGTGCGGCGGCGGCGTGGACGCTTCGATGCTCACGTGTCCCGCGTGCGGCTCAGGTGTCGATGTCCGCACGGTCACCACCGATTCGGGCTGGCAAGAGCTGGCACCCATCCCGGACATGGCGCGCATCCAGTTCGGCCATTCGCGGGTGCAGATCGAGGGCAGCTACGTGCCGGTGGCCGACTTCGCGCTGCATGAGGGCGACGCGGTCTACTTCTCGCACCACACACTCTTGTGGAAGGACGAGGCCGTGCCGCTCACGCGCTCGCCCAACGGGAGCGCATGGAAGCGGATGATCGGTGGGCTTCCGCTGATCATGGCGCAGGCGACGGGGCCGGGCCGTGTGGCGCTCTCGATGGACCGCCCCGGCGAGACCATCGCAGTGCCGCTCACGATGGGCCAGGGCATCGACGTCCGAGAGCACCACTTCCTGGCGGCGACAGATCAGGTTGGCTACGACTACCTGCAATCGGGCGTCTGGTTCCGTACCAAAAGCGGCGACGAGACCGAGACGCACTACCCGCTTGGGATGTACCTCGATCGCTTCTATGCGGGTGAGCGGCACGGACTTGTGCTGCTCCACGCCGGCGGCAACGTCTTCGAGCGCATGCTGCGCGAGGGCGAGACCATCTGCATCAAACCACCATCGCTGCTGTTCAAGGATCCCGCCGTGGGCATGGCGCTGCACTACGAGACGCCGAACGGGAGCACATCATGGGGCGGATACCGAAACGACCGCTACGTGTGGTTGCGCATGTGGGGGCCGGGCCGGGTGTGCATCCAGTCCCAGTACGAGCACTTTGAAGACAGCTTCGGCCGCATCACAGGTTCGTCCATGCACACACAGGTGAGTTGGTAGCGGGCTCCGGCGGCGCAGGGGTGCACCCACCGACTGCTAGAACACGCGCGGTGCGTGCTCGTTCCGAGGCAAGCGACGTCCCGACGCGGCGGGTGCTGGTGACCGGAGCAGCAGGCTTCATCGGGTCCCATGTCGTGGAGGCGCTCGTCGCCATCGGCCACGACGTCGTGGGGCTCGACTGCTTCACAGATCACTACCCAGTCGAGGCCAAACGGGCGAACGCAGCTGCCGTGGCCGCGCTGGGCGTCGAGACGCGAGCCCTCGATCTTCGCACCGACGATCTGCGGGACGTCGTCGCCGACGTCGATGTCGTCCTCCACCTGGCCGGGCGCCCTGGCCTCGGCTCGGAGGACCTCGCCGCGTACCTGCTCGACAACACCGTCGCAACGGAGCGGCTCGTCAACGCGGTGGAGGAGGTGAACGCCGGCCTCCACCTGTTCGTCAACGTGGCGACCTCGTCGGTGTACGGCCGTTACGCAACGGCTGACGAGACAGCTGTTCCAGCGCCAGTGTCGGCGTATGGCATCTCCAAGCTTGCTGCGGAGCACGTCGTGCGCCGTGCGGCGACCTTGCGGGGGTTAGCGGCCTGCTCCCTGCGCCCATTCTCGGTGTACGGCCCACGGGAGCGCCCGGAAAAGCTGTTGCCGCGACTCTTGGCGGCGGCCTACGGCGGGCCGCCCTTTCCTCTCTTCGATGGCAGCGAAGCGCACCGCCGCAGCTACACCTACGTGGGCGACGTCGCCGCGGCCATCGTGTCGACGATCGCGCATCGGGACCGCTGCATGGGAGCCGTGTGCAACATCGGCCACCCCGAGTCGCACGCCACGGCGGAGCTGATCGAGCTGGTGACCTCGCTCACGGGCCGCTCCGTTCCGTGCATCGCCGCGCCGGCACGGACCGGTGACCTCCTTGAGACCAAGGCGGTGATCGACACCGCCCGCAGACTTCTCGACTATGCCCCGAAGGTGTCGATTCGTGAGGGTGTGCTGTTGCAGGCGGAGTGGTTCGCCCAGAACATGGCGGACGCTGTGGCGCCCGAGGGGCACCGCGACCGGGACCGGCGGGTCAGTGCCTGACCCCGACGGCCTTGGAGCTGCACACGAGGCGACGGCGCGCATCGTCGCCTCCGCGATCTGTCGAGACGTCGCCGGCCGTGTGCTGGTCGTCAAGCCGACCTACCGGGACGGGTGGTTGCTGCCAGGAGGAGCCGGAAACCACGGAGAATCGCCCCGCGTCACCGCCATTCGGGAGGTCTTTGAGGAGGTCGGAGTGCTGGTCGACTGCATCCGCCTGCTTGCCGTCGACTTTTTGGCCGGCAAGGACGGTCCTTCGCCGAAGCCCGACCTCGTACAGCAGGTGTTCGACGGTGGCGTCCTTGAGGTGGCGGACATCGCTCGCATCGCGCTCGCTCCTGGCGAGATCGCGTCGCATGCCTTCGTCGAAGCGGGGGACGCGGTCCAGATGCTGCGCCCGAACCAGCGCAGACTCCTCGAAGCCGGCCTGGTGGCGCTCGCGACGCGCACCGCCGTCGGCCTCGAGCGCGGCATGCCCATCGATGGTCCAACCGTGTGGCGCCCGACGTCACACCGGGCAAACCGCAGGGTCATCTTCGTCGGTGGCAATGGCCATTCAGGTTCAACGCTCCTCGGCATGCTGCTTGGTAGCCATCCCGACGCCATGTACGGCGGCGAGATGCGCAAGTCGCGCATTGATGTGCCGAACCACAAGCGGACCTGCCGCCGCTGCGGTGATGCATGTGCGGTGTGGGATGGCATCCGTGACGACCTTGGGGCAGACGTCTACGAACAGCTCGCCCACCGGACGGGAAGGTCAATCATCGTCGACTCCACCAAGCTCATCAGGTGGATCGAGGCGGAGGGCGCCCGGTTGCACCTCGGGGGTTGCCAGGCGACGCTGCTGCACTTGCATCGAGATGGGCGTGCGGTCGTGAACTCCCGACTGCGCAAGCGACCAGACGCCGATCCCTCCCGCCTCATCGCCGACTACGTGCAGCGGGCCGCCGACACCGATGCACTCATGGTGCGATGGTCGGGGCCGACCGCCCACGTTCACTACGAGGAGCTGGCCACGTCCCCCGAAGCGACGCTGCGTCGTCTGTGCAGCGACATTGGCTTGGCGTTCGACCCGGCGATGTTGACCTACCGTATGCGCGAGCACCATGCCATCTCCGGCAACGCCAGCACGCACACCGCGACGATTGGGGCCCAACTCGACGCCGCCGGAGTGGAGTCGCTCGACGCGCGCCCGGCCTTCTACCGTGAGAGCGCAGGTGCCATCCGCCTCGACGATCGGTGGCGCTCAGAGCTGGATCCGGCGATCATCGATCTCTTCGCCACGATGACAGCCTGAGTCCGAACGCTCGCCGCCGCCGCCCTTCCGACCAACCATCACCCAAGAGGCCCCGCAGCATGTCTGTCCAACCTCCGGTCGAGCTCGTCTTTCGCTCGGTCGGCGAACGCACGTCCGACCTCGCCCTCGACCTCGCGTGCCGTGCCATCCGTCCGGTTCGCGTCCACCGCATCGAGCACGTCACGCCGTTTGCCGAAGCAGTTCGACAGATGTTGGGCATCGAGTACTCGGCACCACAGGTCGTCTTCATGGACGCTGACAGCCTCATCTTCGAGGACCTGCGGCCCTTCCTGAACGCCAACGTCGAGCCCTACGTCGACTGCTATGTGGCCGACAGGTTCCGCGGTCGATTGCATGCGGGCGTGCACATCACCCGCCTGGACGTCGTTCGCGAGATGGCGCGGATCCAGGACCAGATCCCCGACGATGACCTGAGGTTCGTGCTGCGGCCAGAGTCGACCGTCCGCCACCACGCCCTCCGGTCGCTCGGTCTCGGGAAGCAGCTCGTGCCCTTTCGAATCCTCCACGATCATGGGCAGTTCCTCGCCGACGTGTTCGCGAAGTATGCGCTGCGAGAGCTGCGCAGCCGCACCCCGGAGAATGCCGCCAAGCTGGCTCGAGCGATGGCCGAGTGGAACGAGGCAGAGCCCGACTTCTGCGTGGCGCGCCACGCGGTGGAGTTTGCTCGCGCCAGCGTCGGCATCGAGGCGTCCGCGGCGGACAAGCACGCCTTCATCGAGGCGCTGCCCGTTCATGCTGCGCGCCAGCTGGCTGTGCTGGGCATCGAGGAGAAGCCTCCGCTGACCGCCGAGGAGGTCGCGCAGTGGGAGGTGTTTGCGGACGGTCACTTCTCCGCGCCGCGGTCGAAGACTTTCTGCATCGGGCTCAGCCGTACCGGCACCAAGACCCTGACCAGCGCGCTCGCCATCCTCGGTCACGTCATCGCGCACCACCCGAGCGACCAGCGCACCTACGACGAGCTGACGCGGGGCCGGTACGACCTGACGCTGCTCGGACCCAACGGCGCCGACGGCCTGTCGGACCTCGCATCTGCGGCGTTCTTCGCGCAGATGGACGACGCCTTCCCAGGGTCCCGTTTCATCCTCACCACGCGCGACAAGGCGCAGTGGCTCGACTCGATGGAACGGCACTGGGAGGACAAGCCGATCTTCGAGGACGAGGAGGACGGCCGCAGCGTCAAGCTCCAGATGCGCCGCTTCCTCCGGGCGTCGATGTATGGCACCTACTCGTTCAGTCGCCGCCGGCTTGGCTACGCGTTCGATCAGCACCACGCCAGGGTTGCCGCGCACTTCGTCGGTCGCTCGAAGGATCTCCTCGAGATGGACGTCATCGGCGGTGAAGGTTGGCGTGAGCTGTGCCCGTTCTTGGA
>JAYUDU010000255.1:0-1841 GCA_043739605.1 Acidimicrobiales bacterium
GACGATGCGGTTGCCCCGGTGGGATGGGGCAGAGGCGTTGACGTGGCCGAGTGCGTCGCAACGTCGCAGGTCCGCCCGCTCGCCTCCGTCGACGCTCAACTCGCGGCCCTGTGGGACTGATCTGATGGCTTGGGGGGCTACTCCCAGGTCCAGTCCGCGTCGAGCGGTCCGAGGCGCCGGGCGAGACGTGACGCCGCGCTGAGCACCACGGGAAAGCACGTGCCCGGCTGCAAGAAGCCCTGACGCGAGAAGGGCCCCGGCGGGCCAGCTTCGATCTTGAACTCGTACGGGAGCGCCGACACCTCGATTGGAGCGGCCAGGTCACTCAGAGCGACCTCAGCAAGCCAACCCTCGCCGCCAGCATCCACCCGCCGCCCGTCACCGACGATGACGCCGACCGCGACGACGCTTCCCTTGTCGATGTGTACCGTCCGGTCCCCGATGCGCATCTCACCGACGTTGCGGCCGGCAGCCGCGATCGGGTCGCCGGACATCGTCCGGATCACGCCCTCGGCGCGCTCCTCTGCGTTGACGCCGCTGTCATCGACCCACCACACGCCGAAGGCGGCCCCTGCGCCGAAGTAGTCGACGCGGCCGGCCATCTTGGGTCCGCCGCCTGCGAGCGAGCTACGTGAGGTCTGGCCCCGGGGAGCGGTCGTGCGAGGCGACTTGGGCGCGGCCCGGGAGGCCCGAACCCTGGGGGCGGGCGCAGGCTTGGGCGGCACGGGCCGAGGGTTGCAGATCGCACACGTCGCTGGGCTCAACCCGTGCTTGCACTCTTCTTCGTCCTCGTAGCTCACGGCCACAACCTCCCACATCTCTGCATAGGGTCTCACCCCAACTGCAATCTCGGACCCTCGGAGGAACCATGCCTGACGACCGCATCGCCAGCGACGGCGCGTCTACCAACGCCACCACCGCCAGCATCGAGGCCCTGCTGCTGGAAGAGCGGACGTTCGTCCCGTCCGCCGAATTCACCGCGTCCGCGAACGCCACCGACACCACGTTGTTCGATGCCGCTTCAGCCGATCGCGTCGGCTTTTGGGCCGACCAGGCCCGCGAGCTCGTCGACTGGATCGAGCCGTGGCACACCGACCTCGAATGGGACCTGCCCTTCGCCAAGTGGTTTGTAGGCGGCACCCTCAACATCAGCGCCAACTGCCTTGATCGTCACGTCGCGGCCGGACGAGGAGACCGGGTCGCCTACCACTGGATCGGCGAGCCTGGCGATACCAGGACGCTCACCTACACGGACCTGCTCGACGAGGTGCAACGGTGTGCCAACGCGCTGAGGACGCTCGGCGTGGTCCGCGGCGACCGGGTGTGCATCTACATGCCGATGATCCCCGAGACCATCGTCGCCATGTTGGCATGCACCCGCATCGGTGCTGTCCATTCCGTGGTGTTCGGTGGCTTCAGCGCCGACGCGCTGCGCGACCGCATCCAGGATGCCGAAGCAACCGCCGTCATCACGGCCGACGCGGGGTGGCGGCGCGGCGCAGCCAGCCCGCTCAAGCCAAACGTGGACGTCGCCGTGGCTGACTGCCCCAGCGTCAAGGCGGTGCTCGTCGTCGACCGTTGCCAGACCGATCCCGCCATGGCCGCCGGCCGCGATCACTGGTGGCACGAGACCATTCCCGCCGCCGCACCCACATGCGAGCCGGAGGCCATGGGATCAGAGGACCTTCTCTATCTCCTCTATACGAGCGGAACGACGGCGAAGCCGAAGGGCATCATGCACACCACAGGGGGCTATCTCACCCAGGTAGCGTTCACCCACAAATACGTCTTCGATCTGCATTCCGACACTGACATCTACTGGTGTGCGGCAGATGTTGGCT
>JAYUDU010000256.1:0-1834 GCA_043739605.1 Acidimicrobiales bacterium
CGATTATCGCTGCCACAATAATGGCTACTGGTGCCGGTCGGCGACGATCGCGTCGAGGGTCAGCTCTGGGTGCTCGTCCTGGAGGCGCTTGAGCCAGAACTCGGTCTCGAACATCGCCAGCAGGACGCCGTCGTGGCGGGTCAGGACGCGAACGTGGCGCTCGTTCTTCATCGCCTCCGCCGACTCAGCGTCGGTGCGCCGAGCGACCTTGTATGGCGTGCCCTCCAACACTGACGGTGCCCCGAAGTCGTTCTCCAGCCGCCAGATGAAGACCTCGAACTGCATGCGTCCGACCGCGGCCACGATCGGAGCAGAGTCGCCGGTGCGGTCGTCGCGCAGCACCTGCACGACACCCTCCTCGGCGAGCTGGGCGACGCCCTTGCGGAACTGCTTGAACCGGCCGACGTCCTTGGGTCGGGCGGTGGCGAACAGCTCGGGGGCGAAGGTCACGATGGTCGGGAAGCGGACCGGCACCGACCCCCCGAACAGGGTGTCGCCGACACGCACATCGTTCGCGTTGACGAGCCCGACGATGTCGCCCGGGTAGCTCTCCTCGACGGTCTCGCGCTCGTTGCCGAACACCGTCGCCGCGTACTTCGTGGCGAACGGCTTGCCGCTCGGCTCGTGCGTGGCGACCATGCCGCGCTCGAAGCGGCCCGAGTTGACCCGAACGAAGGCCACGCGGTCGCGGTGGTTGCGGTCCATTCCTGCTTGCACCTTGAACACGAAACCGGAGAACGGCGCGTCGATCTCTCGTTGCTCGCCCTCGGCGTTGGGCCTGGCGCCCGGGGCAGGCGCGTAGTCCACGATGGCGTCGAGCAGCATCCGCACCCCGAACGTCGTAAGCGCGGAGCCGACGAACAGGGGGGACGTCTCGCCGGCGAGGAACGTCTCCTGGTCGTGGTTCGCCTCGATGGCATCGAGCAGGCCGACCCCCTCCATCGCCTCCTCCCACACTCGGCCGAGGCGCTTGGCGGCATCCTCGGCGGGGACGATCTCCTCGGTCGCCGCGAGCGCACCGCCACGCGAGATCCGTTCGTACGACACGAGGTCATGGGTGCGGCGGTCGATGACGCCCTGGAAGTCGCCCGGGTCGCCGACCGGCCAGGTGACCGGGGTTGGGCGCAGGCCGATCTTGCGCTGTACCTCGTCAAGCAGCTCAAGCGGGTCGCGGCCGGGGCGGTCGCACTTGTTGAAGAACGTGAGTACCGGCAGGCCCCGGGCCTTGCACACCTCGAACAGCTTCAGCGTCTGCGCCTCGATGCCCTTGGCGACGTCGAGCACCATGATCGCCGCGTCGGCCGCGGTGAGCGTGCGGTACGTGTCTTCGGAGAAGTCTCGGTGGCCGGGGGTGTCGAGCAGGTTGAGGGTGTGGCCGCGGTAGGGAAACTGCAGCACCGTCGAGGTGATGGAGATGCCGCGCTGTTGCTCCAGCGCCATCCAATCGGACGTAGCGCTGCGACGGCCTGCACGCGCCTTCACCGCGCCCGCCTCCTGGATGGCGCCGCCCAGCAAGAGGAACCGCTCGGTCAGCGTGGTCTTGCCGGCGTCGGGGTGACTGATGATGGCGAAGGTGCGTCGCCGTGATGCCTCGTCCCGGACGTGCTGGGTCGCAGGGTCGATGGCTGTGTCCACGAAGGGGAGCAGGTTAGGTCGCCTAGGGTCAAGTACCGATCCGGCCAACCTCGGCCGTCGCTACGCACCGCCTGCACCGACCAAGGAGTTCCGATGGAGCCACGTACCCCCGACGACATCCTCAAGCTCGTCAAGGATGAGGGGATCCAGTTCGTCGATTACCGCTTCTGCGACCTTCCCGGTCTCATGCAGCACGTGT
>JAYUDU010000257.1:0-1828 GCA_043739605.1 Acidimicrobiales bacterium
CCCGCACCGTGGTCATCGAGAAGCTGACCAAGTTCACCGGCGAACGTCATGAGTTCCTGCGCCCCGGCGACTACACCCAGCTGACGGGTCGGGCCGGCCGGCGCGGCATCGACGATGCCGGGTATGCGGTGGTCTTGTGGTCGCCGTTCGTGCCGTTCGATCAGGTGGCCGGCCTCGCCTCCACCCGCACCTATGCGCTCTCGTCGTCGTTCCGGCCCACCTACAACATGGCGGCCAACCTCATTCGCCGCTACGCCCCGGATCAGGCCCGTCATCTGCTCAACCTCTCGTTCGCCCAGTTCCGGGCGGACGTCGACGTCGTTCGCCTCGAACGCCAGCTAGAGCGCGCCAAGAGCGGACTGGTCGAGGCGCGGGCGGAGGCCACCTGCGATCGAGGCGACCTCGACGAGTACCTCGATGGTGCGCGGGCGGCAGACCTCGCCAGACGGCAGCGGCCGGCCGACCAGCGCGACGTGCAGACCGCGCTCGAACGGGTCCGTCAAGGCGACGTGTTGGTGCTGCCTGGCTCTGGAGGACGGGCCGCGGTCATCACCACGGCGCGCCGCAAGGGAGGCGAGATCCGCCTCGGCGTTATCACCGCAGACAGTCGCCATCACCTCGTGACCAGCCGAGACTTTCTCGCACCACCCAAGGCCATCGGGCGCATCGATGTGCCGAAACCGCTCGACCCCGACGGCAAGGGCTTTCGTGCTGCGGTCGCCCTTCGCCTGCGCGGTGCCACCATCCGGCCGGGTGCCGGCCCTGGCGGTGGCACGTCGCGGTTGGAGGACGAGGACGCGGCCGGCCACCTCGGACGTGGTGGCGAGGCGATGGCCAGGGCCGGCGCGCTGGCCGATCATCCCGTTGCGCGTTGTCCGGACCTGCGCCGCCACCTCAGGGCGGCAGACCGCGTCGAGCGAGCAGAGCGCGACGTGCTGCGGATCTCCCAGCTGGTCAAGGGCAGGACGGAGTCGTTGGCCCGCCAGTTCGACCGCGTCCTCCTCGTCTTGGAGCAATGGGGGTACGTCGACGGTTGGTCGCTCACCGCGTCTGGGCGGCGCCTGACCCGGATCTACCACGAGGCCGATCTGCTCCTCGCCCAAGCCCTCGAGACCGGCATCTTCGACGGGCTCTCCGTGCCAGAGGTCGCTGCGCTGGCGAGCGTGCTGGTCTATGAGTCACGCGGTCCGGGCGACGGCATCGTCGCGAGGTGGCCGTCTCCCAAGCTCAAGGACCGGGTGGCGCGCCTCGACCTGCTGGCCAGAGAGCTGGGGGCGATGGAGGCAGACGCGGCGCTCCCCCTCACCAGAGCGCCCGATGCTGGCTTCGTGGGCCTTGCTCACGGGTGGGCGAAGGGGCACGACCTCGAACGGCTCCTCGATGGTGTCCCCATCTCGGGCGGCGATTTCGTGCGCACCGTGAAGACGCTCGTCGATCTGTTGCGCCAGCTTGGTGATGTTGCAGGCTCGACGGCCACCGGCGACGCCTGCCGTGACGCCGGCGACGCTCTCTTCCGGGGTGTGGTCGCGGCGTCATCGGTCATCGGCACCGGGCCGACCGGCTCGGCCGCGCCCGACGACGCGCCGACCACCGTCGCAACCATTGGTGGGGGTCGACCCGGCCCGACGGCCACCGCCGCCGCGCTCGCCGCGGCTGGCCTGCGCATCGGCGCCGACGACGACATCGATCAGCATCCGACCGCGTGACCATCTCGAAGGGCTCTCCCTATGGGACCCCCAACGTCAGTCTCCCCCTCGATGCCCCGGTCTGCGTTGGCGATGCTGGCGCAGCCGACGCAGTGGTGCGTGGGTTGGCCGCTGGCTCCGCG
>JAYUDU010000258.1:0-5016 GCA_043739605.1 Acidimicrobiales bacterium
TGGAACGCATCGGCCGCATCCACGCCGCTGGCCGGTGGATCCCACCGTCGCTTGACCTGTCGATCGCCCTCGACAACTCGATGAAGGACCAGACGTACAACACGCCTGCGCTCGGCACCCTGTGGCTGACCGTCCGCCAGATCGAGTGGATGCTGGCCGGCGGCGGCCTCGAGTTCGCGGCCGGCCGCAGCGACGCCTCGGCGGCCCATCTCTACGCCTGGGCCGAAAAATCTGCCTTCGCCACCCCGTTCGTCGCCGACGAAGACCTCCGCTCGCGCGTCGTCGGCACCATCGACCTCGACGCCTCGGTCGATCACGAGCTCGTCTGCAAGATCCTGCGGGCCAACGGCATCGTCGACACCGACCCCTACCGCAAGCTCGGCCGGAACCAGCTCCGCGTCGGCATGTTCCCAGCCGTCGACCCGTCCGATGTCGAGGCCCTCACCGCCTGCATCGATTGGATCGTCGAGTCCTTGTAGCCTGCTCCGCCGCACGCTCCGCGGCTGCGACGCGCTTCGCCGAATGGCTCTCGCAACACGCAGGTTCAAGGAGATCCGCAGACGTTCTCCACGTTGCGGCCCCGAGCCGCAGCGGCGAGGGCAGCGTCGAACGTCGCGATCCGTCCCGTCGCCATCGCGGCATCGAGCACGACGACGTCAAGAAGTCGTAGGCCGGACACGGAGCGCAGGGTGGCCAGCCGCCCCGGACTCGCTTCGTCGAAGGGAAGGACCAAGATCGCAGCTCGTACCGCGTCCTCCGCGGCCTCGGCGAGGCCCAGCTTCGCCGGGCCGACGAGGTACTCGGCCAAGGTCAGCGGATGGATCGCGAGCGGCTCGCCTCCCACGTCCGCGAGGACCGCACGCGCCGCGACGTGGTCGGACTCTTCGTTGTCCGCGAGGGCGATCAGCCAGCTCGCGTCCACGACGATCAAGCTGGCCAGTCCTGACGTCGGTCATAGAGGCCGCCGATCCCCGGAAGCGACCCGACGAGCAGCTTCAGTGCCGAGGTCCGAGCGACTGGCCGATGCTCCCGAACCCACTCGCCCAGGGCGAGCGGAACAAGCCGGCTGCGCGGCACCCCGGGCCACCGAACGGCCGCGGCATCGAGGGCGTCCGCCACGTCCTCGGTCTCGGTCACCTGGTAGCGGGGCCTCACCGTCGGCATCTTCCGGCGTGTACCACTGCGTGTCCCACCAGCCCGCTTGGGGATTGCACCGAAATGCTTCGTCGTTGCTGCTCGGTAGCCTCGTCGCGTCGACAGGGCTTCCTCGAGGGCCCACGCGGGGCGGGCGCGAAGACGAAGACGCCACGAAGGCGGCGGCAGGCGGCGCGCACGCGGTCTGCCCGGTCACGTCCGTGGGGACGCAAAAGCACCGTCTTGACGGCCGCGACATCGCTGACGGTGCATTTGCGTCCCCCCACGACCCGGCCGCCGGCTTCTGGTACCGCTGTGACCCTCCCCGCGGGTCACAGCGGTACCAGAACATGACCGAGCGAGCTGGACCGACCGTCACGTTCTCGCGGGCCCCGCGCGGCACGGCGAAGCAGACCAAAGGCGCCCCCGGCGCCGGAGGTCACCGGCGGCCCGCCGCGAAGCAAGGAACAGCCAGCCGACAACCATCTGGACCGACCGTCAGGTTCTTCGCGGAGCAGTGCCGGCGGTGTTCTGCACGAAGGAGAACCGGAGGCGTGGCGCCGCGAAGCAAGCACCGCCGAGGATCACACGAAGGAAGAACACCGCCCCGCGCGGCACGGTGCAGCGGACCAAAGGCGCCCCCTGGCGCCGGAGGTCACCGGCGGCCCGCCGCGAAGCAAGGAACGGCCAGCCGGCAACAACTACGAGACCAGCTCGTGGACGATCTGGGCGCTTGCTTCGCCGTCGTGGGAGAGGGTGCCGTCGCGGAGGCCGATGCAGCGGGTGGCTTTGTCGACGTACTCGAGCTGGTGGGTGGCGATGATCACGGTGGCGCCGTCATCTGCGGCTTCTTCCAACAACTCGAGCAGTGCTTCCTTGCCGGGCTGGTCGAGCCCAATGAAGGGCTCGTCGATGATGAGGAGGTCGAAGGGGCGAACCAGTCCGAGCGCCAGCGACGTCTTCTGACGAAGACCCCGACTGAAGCGCGCCGGCAGGTCATCGATCCGGTGGGCGATGCCGAGACGCTCGACGAGGTCGTTGGCCCGGTGCGCCCAATCGACCGTCTCGTGAAGTCCCGCGATGTAGCGAAGGTGTTCCGCCAGGCTGAGGTCGTCGTACAGCACCGGGTCGTCTGGCAGGTAGCTGAGCGCGGCGCGGGCGTTGATGCTACCCGCCGGGTCACCAGCCACCATGCAACTGCCTTCGCTCGGCTCGATGAGGCCGGCGACCATACGCAACAGCGTCGTCTTGCCGGAGCCGTTGGGCCCGACGAGCACGACGCGCTCGCCCTGATTGATGACGAGGTCGAGCGGCGCGAGCGCCACCAGATCGCCGTAGGCCTTGGTAAGGCCGGCGCAGACGAGCGCCGCGTCCGCGTCGCCACCAGCATCGGTGCCGCCGCGCCGTTCGTGCGCGCCGTGGGTCGTGTGCGTGTGGCCGGAGCTGGCGTCCGCCGGGTCGGTGCTGGTGTCGTCTGACGTGCTCATCGACGCTTCCTCTTCTGGTTCTTGCCGCGGGTCGCCGCGGCCTTTGGGCCTCCGCCGGCGGGCCGACGAACCGGTTGCGGCTTGGGTGGGGCGGGCCGTTTCGCGACTGGCGCGGGTTCACGGCCTGGCCGCGCGGACCAGCGGCGCTTCTTGGCGACCGCGGGCGCAGACAGCTCTGCCCGTCCGCCCTTCGCCTCGAGTCGCTCTGCCTTCTCCGCGACTGCCCGCTCCTTCTCACTCGCGGCGGCCTTGCTGAGACCATCCATCGTCATGTTCGTCTTGAACCACGCGCCGATCTCGGTCCGGAAGCGCACCCATGCCCCAACGAGGACAAGCGCTATGCCCGAAGGGACGCTGAGTGTGCTGATGGCTGAAGTGACGGTGGCGGTGGCGTCGTGACGCTGGATCGCGGCCGCACCCGCCGCGACGAGCGGACCGGCACCGGCGACGACGATGGGGAACACGGCCCTGAATGCGCTGCTGATGCCGACGGCCTCTGGCATGGTCGCGGCCATGGCGTTGCTCGAAACCGGGTTTTGGGCGCCAAGAAGCGTGGTGACGGCGGCGCCGAGCACCACGCCCGCAGCGGCGATCGGACCGATCGCGAGAGCGACCGCCCAGACCTGGCCCGTGGGCGCACCCGCGATCCGGGCCGCGGCTGCCGCCACGGCCACCAGCAGGAGCGCTACGACCCCCGGAACCAGGAGCAAGGCGAGGTGGATCCGACCTCGGTCGCGAGGCACCGCGGCCAGCCGGCTCGGGTGATCCTCCTCTTGACCCAGCCCTTCGACGAGGTCGAGTCCTGCGAGCCAGCAGCACCCGGCCGCGACCACAGCCATGGGCGTCGTGCCGGACCTGGCAGAAGCTGTGGCAACGCCAGCGCCCGCGGCGAACGCCACGAGGCGGGCGACGCGACCGACCGGCCAGTGCAGCACCCCGGCCAGAGACCGCCGCGCCGCGGCACGGCCGGGCCTTGATGCCCGCCCCTTGCCGAGCCCGCTTCGAAGCAACGGCAGCCACGGACGCGCCCGAGGCCGCTCCTGCGCGAGCTGTCGCCGCACGACCAGCACGGTTCGGACGTCCTGCATCGTCGCCGCGAACCGGGCGACACCAACCAGTCGAGCTCGGTGCTCGCACTCCTCAAGCGAGGTGCCCCCGACGGACAACAGCCCGAGCGGGACGAACACCAACATGGCGAGGCCCGCGAGATCGATCGGTCGAAAGTGCGACGGCGCCAGCGCAAGGCCCCCGAGGAGCGTGGCCGGCGAACTGTGGAGGTGCTGGGTCACGTCGAGCACAGACCAGCAGAGCACGAGCACGGCGACGAGCCCACCGACCCTCCTGCCGAGGCGGTTGCCGGAGACGGTCAGGGCGGCACCCAGCGCGCTGAGCGCCACGACCATGCCGACCGCGCCGTCGACCGCCGCCCACACCGGCAGCGGCCGAGGCAGCCGATGACCGGCGTTGACACCCGCCAGCGCGCCGGCACAGGCGCCGACGAACGCCGCCGTGCGCAGCTGGCGGATGGCCGCAGGACGCAGCGCCGTGGTGCGGTCGACCGGCGCCAGCAGGACGTGACGGACATCGGGCGCCTCAAGCGCCAGTGGACCGCCGCGTGACCCCGACCGCACACCGACGGCAACCAGCAGTGCGATGGCGAGCCCGGCGAAGGCTCCCCCCCTGGCCTGCACGTCGGCGAGGGACCGAGCGCTGAGGGTCTTGTCGTCGATGACGTTGACGAGTAGCAGTGCGATGACGCTGCCGCCGAGACCGATCGTGTACGCCCGATAGAGCGCATCGAACATGGAAAGGCCCTTGAGACGGTTGCCGCGACGCGCCTTGCGCAGCCGGCCCAGCGCGGCGGAGCAATCGTCGCTGTCGGGAGCGTCGAACCAGTACTCGATCGACGCGTCTGAGTCACCGGGCTCGTCTATTGGCGCGTCGGCAGGAGTCGGGCGCACCATCGGGATCGACACGCTACTTGCGGACGGACTTTGCAAAGCAACCGGGCTGGCCGCCAGCGAGGATGCCCCGGACCGAGACACCCAGGGGCGTACCCTTGCCCGAGTGGACCAGCCGACGTCGATGCGCTCGGTGCCGCGCGGGCAGCGCCGTCCGGCACGAGCCGCGGCCGCACTCGCGGTGACCGTGACGCTGCTGCTCGGCGCACCCGTCGGGGCTGGCGCGCAGTCGACGACGTCATCGACGGGCCGTCAGGCGTCGAACACCAGCGGATCGAAGTCGGCGACGACGACGCCGAAGTCGACCACCAGCTCGACGCAGCCGCCTCCCCCCAAGGCGTGGATCCTCGTTGACCTCGGCACCGGAGGCGTCGTGGATTCCGGCAACGACCGAGTGCCGATGCCGCCTGCATCGCTCACCAAGGTCGTCACTG
>JAYUDU010000259.1:0-12243 GCA_043739605.1 Acidimicrobiales bacterium
CGGCATCGTCATACGATCGTCGCCCAGGTCGGCAGTGAAGGCGGTGTTGGCGTCGAACGAGCGGTAGTACGAGAGCCCCCCATGGAAGCCGGTGCGGTGGTAGGCGGCGACCGCGTCGGTCATGTCGTCGTCGGTGAACCACGGCATGGCGTCGAGGTCGGGTGCGCCGGGCGGCTCGGCCATGGTCTGGAGGAACTCCGTGCCCTCCATCGGATGATCCGGCCGCAAGCCGAAGCTCTCGGCCTGGGCCATGGCCGGGCCTGAGGCCGACCAGTACACCTTGCGCAGCGTCTGCTCGACGTCACGCTCCAGCTCGGCCTCGGCGACGCCGATCGGCTGGAAGTACGAGATGTAGAAGAAGCGGTCGCCGCGCATCATGTCGAACAGCTGCGTCGGCGGCAGGGGGAACCGGGCGTACGGCACGCTCATGCCCACGACGGCAGCGGTGCGCTCGGGGTGAAGGAGCGCGGTCAGCCAGACGACCATCGAGCCCCAGTCGTGGCCGACGAGGACGGCGTTGGCCACGCCCAGGTGGTCCTGCAGGGCGAGGAGATCACCCGCGACGCGGTCGATCCGATACTCGGCGACGTCGTCGGGGCAGCCCGAGTGACCGAAGCCGCGCAGGTCCGGGGCGACGACGTGCCAGCCGGCGGCGGCGAGCGCCGGTAGTTGGTGGCGCCAGCTGTTCGCCTGCTCTGGCCAGCCGTGCACGAGGAAGACCGGCGGCCGGTCCGTCGGCACCCCGCCGGCCGGCAGCGCTGTCATTGCCTGTGGGTCCTCCTCGATCCTCGTTCCTCGGATCCGCTCGGCCCCGGCCGGCAGCGCTTCCAAGTACGAGATGTCGACGCCGTCCGGGCCGACGATGGTGTTGCGCGTGATGGAGCCCACGGCGGTGACCGTAGGCGGAGCCGCGGCCAGCTGCCGCGATACATGCGGTCGAGGTCGATGAGCTCGATGTCGGTTCGGTGGCCAGCGAGCCGTCCCAGCTCTGCTTCAAAGCCGCTCGCTGCGAACAGGAGGAGACGTGCGCTCGCCGCCGTGGGGTGACGCCGGGCGGCGACCTCACGGATGCGCTGGAGGCGAGCGATGTCGGCGCGGCTGGAGCGAGGTCTCGGTAGCCAGGTGGCCGCCGAGCACCGCGTCGACGCGGGGCGCTGCGGCGACGCCGTAGGGGTACTTGATGGAACTTGGAAAAAGTCCGTCTTGTAATCGACTCGGTCGGCACGTTGGCCCCGGCGCTCGGTGCTGTCTTAGTGTCCCGGCGTCATGCTTGACGCCGCCTACCTCATCCCGGCGTTCCCGTTGGCGGGATTCTGCTTCCTCGTCTTCTTCGGCAAGCGCCTGAAGGGGATCACGGAGGTCGTCCCGGGGGTGCTCGCCACCCTGTGTGCCGCCGGGGCCTTCGGAGCCACGCTCCTCACGTTCGTCGGCCTCCTCAACCGCTCGTCGGAGCACGGAGGACGGATCGTCACCAAGGCGGTCTTCGACTGGCTGCCGATGATCGGCGCCAACATCTCGTTCCGCGTCGACCCGCTGTCCATCACCATGGCGCTGTTCGTCACCGGCATCGGCGGCCTCATCCACCTGTACGCCATCGGCTACATGCATGGCGACCCCCGCTTCGAGCGATTCTTCGTCTACCTCAACCTCTTCCTGTTCTCCATGATCATATTGGTGCTCGGCGACAACCTCCTGCTCACCTTCCTCGGGTGGGAAGGCGTTGGCGCATGCTCGTACCTCCTCATCTCGTTCTGGTTCGAGAAGGACTCGGCCTCCACCGCGGGCAAGAAGGCATTCCTGGCCAACCGTGTGGGCGACGTCGCCTTCATGATCGCCATGTTCCTCCTGTTCTCCAAGGTCGGATCGCTCGGGTACACCCAGATCCTCAGCGCGGCCGAGGATGGTGGCATCACCAAGACGGTGGGCGTCGCCGCCAGTCTGCTGCTGTTCGGCGCAGCGTGCGGCAAGTCGGCGCAGCTGCCGCTGTACCTGTGGCTGCCCGATGCCATGGAAGGCCCGACCCCCGTCTCGGCGCTCATCCACGCGGCCACGATGGTCACAGCTGGCGTCTTCCTGCTCTGCCGCATGAGCCCGCTGCTCGCCGTCGCCGGCCACCTCGGCGGCAGCGTGGGCACGGTCATCGCCGTCGTCGGTGCCGCCACCGCGCTCTACGCCGCGCTCATCGCCACCGCCCAGAACGACATCAAGCGCGTCCTCGCCTACAGCACCATCAGCCAGCTCGGCTACATGTTCCTGGCCATCGGCTCTGGGGCGTACGTGGCTGCGCTGTTCCACATGATCACGCACGCCTTCTTCAAGGCCCTGATGTTCCTCGGCGCCGGCTCGGTCATCCACGGCATGCACGACGAGCAGGACATCAAGAAGATGGGCAACGTCCGCAAGTACATGCCGATCACGTTCGCCACCTACATGGTCGGATGGCTCGCCATCGCCGGCGTGCCGCCGTTCTCCGGCTTCTGGTCCAAGGACGACATCCTCCTTGCGGCGTACCACAAGAGCCCGATCCTGTGGGCCGTGGGTCTCGGCACCGCCCTGCTCACCGCGTACTACATGACCCGGCAGTTCATCCTCGTCTTCTTCGGCACCGAGCGCTACGCGACGGATGACGCCGCGCACGGGGCCCAGGGCGACGCGCACGCGCCCGGAGGCCGCCTGCCACACGAGTCGCCGTGGTCCATGACCGCGCCGCTCGTCGTTCTGTCCGTCGGTGCCGCTGTGGGTGGAGCGCTCAACCTGCCGTTCCATTTCGGCGACCAGCTGGGGAAGTGGCTTGAGCCCGCGCTTGCGGAGGGTTCGACCGACACCGGTCTTCGGTATCCACTGATGGCGGCGGCCATCGCGTCGGCGTTGCTGGGCCTCGCCATCGGTCGTGCGCTGTGGTGGACGACCGCCGACAACCCGAACGCCGAGGTCGAGGTGTTCGCCAACGGCATGTACGTCGACACCGCAGTCAGCGCGCTGATGGGCGGGCCAGGCCGGGTCCTCGCTGACGGCGCCGCGATGTTCGACACCAAGGTCATTGACGGGGCAGTCAACGGCGTCGCCACCGGCGTGAGGGAGGGCGGCCAGCAGCTCCGCAAGCTCCAGACGGGGTACGTGCGCACCTACGCGCTTGGGCTGGTCGGAGGCGTCGTGCTGATCCTCGCCTACGCACTCTTCGCGGCGCAGGTGGGCTGAGACATGTCGATCGCACCCGCACTCACATCGCTCCTGGCCGCAGAGGACCTCGCCGGCGTCACCCACCACGCCCACGGCTTCCCGCTGCTGACGGCCATCGTCCTGGTGCCCGCCATCGCCGGTGTGCTCGTCGCGCTCGTGCCCCGCGCACGCGAAGAAGCGGTCACCATCATCGGCGTCGCGGGCACAGTCATCACTGCGGTGCTCGCAGTGTTCATCGTCATCGAGTTCAAGCGCGCCAACGTCGACTATCAGCTGGTATCCCAGCACGCGTGGATCAAGAGCCTCGGCATCTCCTGGCACCTCGGCGTCGACGGCATCAGCTTGTGGCTGGTCGTGCTGACCGGCCTGCTGTTTCCCATCGCACTTCTCGGCCCGGCCGTCCACAAAGACCGCAAGGCATACACCGCCTGGCTGCTGCTGCTCGAGGCCGGCGTGCTCGGCACCTTCCTCAGCATCGACCTGTTCGGCTTCTTCATCTTCTTCGAGATCGTGCTCGTCCCGATGTACTTCCTGATCGGAGGATGGGGCTACGCAAACCGCAAGTATGCGGCACTCAAGTTCTTCGTGTACACCCTTGCGGGGTCTGCCTTCTTGCTGGTGGGCATCCTGAGCCTTGTCGCCATGCACGCACGGGCCACTGGGGTCACCACCTTCGACCTGGCGGCGCTGGCCAACACCCCTGGCATCGCCGCATCGAAATGGCTGTTCATGTCGTTCATGGTGGCGTTCGCAGTGAAAGTGCCGGTGGCGCCGATCCACACCTGGCTGCCCGATGCCCACACCGAAGCGCCAACGGCCGGTTCCATCGTGCTTGCCGGCGTCATGTTGAAGCTGGGCACCTACGGCATCCTCCGCTTTGCCATCTTCTTGTTCCCACAGGCGGCCAAGGACCTGGCGCCGGTGTGGCTGACCCTTGCGGTGTTCGGCATGCTGTATGGCGCCATCGTCGCCACCATGCAGAAGGACCTGAAACGCCTCGTCGCGTACTCGTCAGTCGCGCACATGGGTTTCATCGTGCTTGGCCTGTTCGCGTTCACCAGGCTTGGGCTCTCCGGCTCGGTGTTGCAGATGATCAACCACGGCATCTCCACGCCGGCTCTGTTCCTCCTCGTCGGATGGCTCTATGAGCGACGCCACACCCGTCAGATCTCCGAGTTGAAGGGCATCTGGAAGGTCGCACCCGTGATGGGTGGCATCTTCATCTTCGTCACCTTCAGCTCCATCGGGCTGCCCGGGCTCAACGGGTTCGCCGGCGAGTTCCTCATCCTCATCGGTACCTTCCCGACAGCGCGCTGGTGGGCTGTCGCGGGCGCCACCGCGGTGGTCTTCGCTGCCCTCTACATGCTGTGGGCATTCCAGCGGGTGTTCCAGGGCGAGCCGGACGAGGCCAACGCCTCGACCCCGGACCTCACCTTCCGGGAGCGGGCTGTCATCGCGCCGCTGCTCATCGTCATCGTCGTTATGGGCGTCTACCCCAAGCCGTTCCTCGACCGCATCGACCCGAGCGTCCGCCACCTGCTCGCGCACGTCGAGCAGAACAGCAACGTCCGTGAGCCCGCCATCGTGAAGGGCCAGCTCGCCGAGGATGCCACCAATTCGGCCTCACCCAACGCCGGCCACCCCACGGAGGGCACCAAGTGAACCTCGCCCCCACCCTGATGAGCGGGGTCCTCGCCGCGACCACCAAGCTTGCCGTTCCCCATGTCGAGTATCGGGCATTGGCGCCGTTCCTCGTGCTGGTTGGCGGTGCGCTGCTCATCCTGATGGTCTCGTCGCTCGTCGGCGGCCGGCTGCCGGCCGCGTTGTGGACGACGATGTCGGTCGCGACCGCCGGTATCTCCGCGGCGTGTTCGGTGTCGCTGTGGAACAACATCACCAAGCACGGTGAACACCTTGCCGTGGCCGACGCCATCGCTGTCGACCACTTCGCGGTGTGGTTCTGTTTCGTCGCCTGCTCGTGCGTCGCACTGTTCTCGCTCATCGTCGACGGCTGGGTGCAGCGTGAGAACCTGCCCGGTCCAGAGCTGCACGTCCTGGCGCTGTGCTCTGCCTCTGGCGCCATTCTGATGGCGTTCGCAAACGACCTGTTGGTCGTGTTCCTTGGCCTGGAAATCCTGTCCATCGCGCTGTACGTCATGGCCGGATCGCACCGGCGCCGGGCCCGTTCCGGCGAGGCCGCGCTCAAGTACTTCATCCTCGGTGCGCTGTCGTCTGCGATGTTTCTCTACGGCATCGCGCTCACCTATGGCGCCACTGGCTCGACCCGACTCGACCAGATCAAGGGCTATCTCGCAGTGCGCATCTCGCTGAGCGGTGGCGACAACCGCGGCTTGGCCCTCGCGGGCATGGGCCTGTTGCTTGTTGGGCTGGGGTTCAAGGTCGCTGCCGTCCCGTTCCACACGTGGACGCCAGACGTGTACCAGGGGTCGCCCTCGCCGGTCACCGGCTTCATGGCCGGCGCTGCCAAGGCGGCTGGGTTCTCTGCCATCGTGCGCATCTTCGTCAGCACGTTGTCGCCGATGGCCAGCGACTGGCGACCGTTGATGTGGGCGCTTGCCGTGCTGACGCTCGTCGTTGGGTCGTTCGTGGCCATCGCCCAGACCGATGTCAAGCGCATGCTGGCCTACTCCTCGATCAGTCACGCCGGCTACATCCTCGTTGGCGTCTACGCCAACAACGCCAGAGGCATCGCGGGCGTCAACTACTACGTGCTGACGTATGCGTTCACGGTGCTGGGCAGCTTCGCGGTCATCTCGGTCGTCAGTCGTGCGGGCGATGG
Source organism: Acidimicrobiales bacterium (assembly GCA_043739605.1). GTDB lineage: Bacteria > Actinomycetota > Acidimicrobiia > Acidimicrobiales > JAUJNH01 > JAYUDU01. Next base: position 5,981 of record JAYUDU010000259.1, read on the forward strand.
TCACACCAAGCTTTCCGACTTCCAGGGGCTGTACAGCCGGCGACCGGTTTTGGCGGTCGCGTTCACGCTGCTCATAGCGGCACAGGCCGGCGTCCCATTCACCACCGGGTTCCTCGCCAAGCTGACCGTCATCCAAGCGGCCATCGAGGGCGAGGGCTACGTCATCGGCGTCATCGCCATGCTCGTCACTGCGGTGGCGGCATTCTTCTACCTTCGCCTCATCTTCACCATGTTCACGCCGGTCGAGGCCGACGAAGCCATGCAGGAGCACCCCCAGATCGGTGGTGGTGTCGCCACTCTCACCAGAGCCGCCGCCGACCTGCGGGTCCCGGTCGGCACCGGCATCGCGCTGACCATCAGCGTCGCGATGACCATCGGCGGCGGCCTCTGGGCCGGCCCCATGCTGGACTTCGCCCACCGCGCCTTCCCGCTGTTCTAGGGGCGACGGAGAGGGCTTGCTTCGCGGCGCTTCCCCGTCGCTGGCCTCCGGGCCCTTGGGGGCCCTTTGGCCCGCTGCGCCGTTGCTTGGCGCACTGTTCTTCGTGCGTGCGCTCCTCGCGAGTGCTTGCTTCGCGGCGCACTCGTTCCGGTGCTCCTTCGTGCAGAGCAGCACGCGCACAGGCTCTGCGCTCTTCTGGCGGTCGGTCCGGTCCGATGGGTTGTCTTGCCGCATCAACCCCGCGGGCTATCGCCCGCACTCCGTTGAAAACCCGCGGGTTATCAACGGAGTACCGTTGAAAACCCGCGGGTTTTGCGGTACCGTCCTCGGAGTGGCGACGAACGAGGGAGAGATCGGGCAGGCCGTGCGTCGGGACAGTCCGTGGTGGAGGGACCCGGCATGGACGACGACGGACCGGGATCTGCGGCGCGCAGTGGCGGCCGGGATCCCGTACGACCCGGACCCGCTCCACGGGCTACAGGCCGGTGGGCTCTACCTGCTCTATGGGCCCCGTCGGGTCGGCAAGACCGTCTCGGTGAAGCGCACCGTCGCTCGATTGCTTGAGGCCGGCGTGTCGCCGGCCTCCGTTTGCCGCATCAGCGTCGATGGCTGGAAGGCAAACCGACTCGGCGGGCTCTACGACTACGTGACCAAGGTCGCCCATCCGAACCCCCCAGGAAACGGCACTGCCATGCGCTACTGGTTCATCGACGAGATCACCGCGACCGAGGGGGCGTGGTGGTCGATCGTCAAGGATCTGCGCGACAACACCGCATTCGGAGACGACTGCGTCGTGTTGACCGGTTCCTCGAACCGGGGACTCGACGAGGCGATCAAGGCGCTTGCTGGTCGCCGCGGTCGGGTCGCTGACGGCGATCGATCGCTTCTGCCGATGGGGTTTGTCGACTTCTGTCGAGCCCTGGGGCTCGACGTCCCGGCCGTCGCGGGCGGCGTCCGGCCCGACGAGTTCCACGGTGACGTCGGACGAGCAGCCTTCGCGGCGCTCGCACCGTTCACTGATGCGCTCGTCCCTGCGTTCGTCGCCTATCTCGAGTGTGGCGGGTTCCCGCGTGCCGTCGCCGACTGGAAAGCCGACGGCGGCGTCGATCCGTCGACCGCGCAGGCGCTCTGGGACGTCGTTCGCGGCGAGGCCGTCAGCGCCTTGGTCACCGAGCAGGCCGTCGGCGACGTCGTGACGGGGCTCACACGCCGGCTCGCGTCGACGGTGTCGGTCGGGGCGTTCGCGGAGCAGGTCGCACTCCACTCCGACGCGCTGCGCGGACGCCTGAGAGCGCTGACCGAGGCGTTCCTGGTATGGCGGTGCGCGGCCGCTGACGAGCGAGGCAACCCTGATCCTGCCCGCCAGTCGAAGTGGTACTTCCGCGACCCGTTGCTCGCTCGGCTCTCGTCGATCGTTCTGGGGGCACCGCCGCCAGACATCACCGTCCTCGCCGAGCAGCAACTTGGCATCGCGCTGTGTGCCTGGAACGAGCGGGCGCGACCGGGCGCCGTGCGCTCGGGCGACTGGGTGACGCACCATCGAACTGATCGTGGCGAAGTCGACTTCGCGGGGCGGTGCGCTGACACAGGGACTCGCGCGACGGCGCTCGAAGGCAAGTACACGTCCGGGGCGTGGCGGGGCCAAGCGCTCTCGCTGCGCAACAGTGCTCTCGGTGGCGGCGTCCTCGCGACTCGGGATCTCCTCTCGATGGAACGAGACGATCCCGTATGGGCCGTGCCGGCGGCGTTCATCGCCTTCGCGCTCGGCTGACTCACAACCCACAGCCCGTCAGCCCCAGAGCGCGGTGATCGGCATCGCAGAATGGCGATCGTCAGGGGTCCTCCCACAGACCGAAACTCGTCGTTCCACTGGCAGGATCTCGTCGATTCAGGCGGGGATGTCGTCATCACCCCTGACCGCAGCTCGCGTCGGAATCCGACGCGGATCCCGGCCAGAATGCCCCGGCCTTCGTCGGGTGACATCACGTTCAGCGCCCTGCCGGCCATCGCCGTCGAGGTGCGGTCGCCGTCGAACTGGGCTGGTGAGATCCACCGCAAGGCCCGCGACTACGCCCGCGCCGGCGTGCCAGAGATGTGGGGCGCGCACCAGGTCGAAGGCGTCATCACCAGCTACAGCGACATCGTCGACGGCGACTACACGAGGATCGTCGATCACGGCCCGACCTCAACGCTCTCCAGCGTGTTGCCGCCGGCCTTCTCCGTCGCCGTCGGGCCGCTGTTCTCCCCGTGACCTCACGGTTCGCCCATCCGGGGGAGCGGTCACTACGCTCGACCCCGTCATGTCGGCGTTCTTGCGCTCCTACCTCCTGGTGGTCTTCCTCAGCGCGGCCGGGGTCGGCTTCGGCCTCCTCGTGCTCACGCTCGGTCGCCTCATCCGGCCCAACCGACCCACGCCACAGAAGAGCCTCGTCTACGAGTCTGGCGTCGACCCGGTTCCGGCAGGATGGTCGCAGAGCCAGATCCGTTACTACCTGTTCGCGCTGATGTTCGTCCTCTTCGACGTCGAAGCCGTGTTCATCTTCCCGTGGGCAGTCAACCTCGAAGCGATGGCCGTCTTCGGCCTCGTCGAGATGATCGTGTTCATCGCTATCTTGGCGCTCGGCCTTGTCTATGCGTGGCGAAAGAAGGTCCTCCGATGGGTCTAGTCGAGAAGGGCTTGATGCCCAAGCCCCTGCAGAAGATGCTCAACCTGGCTCGCGCATACAGCCTGTGGGTGTACCAGTGGGGTCTCGCCTGTTGCGCTATCGAGATGGGCGCGGCGTTCGGCTCACCCCGCTATGACGTCATGCGCCTTGGCGTCATCCCGTTCCCCGCAAGCGCCCGCCAAGCAGACCTCGTCTGCATCTCGGGCACCGTCACCGACAAGATGGCGCCGCCCATCCGTCGACTGTACGAGCAGATGCCAGACCCGAAGTACGTCATCTCAATGGGAAGTTGTGCCAACTGTGGCGGCCCATACTGGGACAGCTATTCTGTGATGAAGGGTGTCGACCAGATCGTGCCCGTCGACGTGTACGTCCCCGGATGCCCGCCGCGACCAGAGGCCTTGCTGGAGGGCATCGTGTTGTTGCAGCAGCGCATCCGCGACGAAGACATGGCAGACCGCTGGCGGGGCGACCCCATCATCGTTGGTGGCGGCATGGAGCTCGGGCCTCGGGGCGTCGACATCCCCATCGCGATGAAGCTCACCCGCAAGCAGCGCAAGATCGCCGCGACCGCACCGGGTGCGGCGCCACCGGCCATGGCAGCAATCGAGGCGCAGACCACCCCGCAGGCCGCGAACCCAGCCAGCTCAGCGGCCGAGCCGGCGAACGCCGCCGTCGATGCCTGACACGCTCGAGCTCGAAGCGGGGAGCCTTCAGCGCATCCTCGACACCTACACCCAGCGCCTTGCCGACATGCTCCTTGAGTCGGTCATGGAGCGTGGCGACCTGTGGTTGCGGGTCGATGTCCGCGCCTGGAGACAGGTGTTCGAGATCGCCAAGGGCGTCCTTGGCCTTGACTACTTCATCTTCCTCGCCGGCATCGACTGGTTGCCGAACCCCGGGCTGTCCGCAGAGAAGACCTTCACGGGTGAGGCCGCCGCCGCCGGCGACGACGACGATGAGGACGCCGTCGACGAGCCTGCGGACGATGAGCCCGCAGCCGTCGAGATGACGACTGGCCTGTGCGGCGGTGCCACCCGCTTCCAGGTGTTCGCGCGGCTCGGCGACTGCAAGCGCAAGGTCGGAGTCACCATCAAGGTCGATGCCGGCGACGACGCGCCGCACGTGCCCTCCGTCGTCGACATCTTCCGAGGTGCCGATTGGCATGAACGCGAGACCCACGAGATGTACGGCATCAACTTCGACGGTCACCCCGGCATGCGCAACCTGTACCTGCCGACCGGGTTCGAGGGCTATCCGCTGCGCAAGGACTTCCCGCTGCTGGCCCGCGAGGTCAAGCCGTGGCCGGGCATCGTCAACGTCGAGCAGATCCCCGATCATCTCGATCTGAAGAAGCTCGCGGCCAAAGAAGCCGAGGCCGCAGAGGCTGCCAAGGCCCTCGCCGCGCCCCCAACAGAACCACCCGTCGACCCGCTCACAGAGGGAGACGCAGCACCGTGACCGCCACCATGCCGGACTGGAAGAAGCAGGCGTACATCGCTGGCCAGGCTGCCGACTCTCGCGTCAACGTCGAGCTCGAGACCGAGGGCATGACCCTCAACATCGGCCCCCAGCATCCAGCCACCCACGGCACCCTTCGCATCGTGTGTCGCCTCGATGGCGAGCAGGTCATCTGGGCCGACCCGATGCCGGGCTACATGCACCGCGGCTACGAGAAGCTGACCGAGGTCCGCACGTTCCCCCAGGTCACCACGCTGGTCAACCGCATCGACTGGATGGGCAGCTTCTGCAACGAGGTGCCGTTCATCCTCGCCGCCGAGGAGCTGATGGGTGTCGAAGCGCCAGAGCGGGCCCAGTGGATCCGCACGATCCTGTTCGAGATGGGTCGCATCGCCAACGTGGCCCTGTTCCTTGGCGACATGGGCGTGCAGCTCGGCGCCATCACCCCCGTCTTCTATGCCTTCCGTGACCGCGAGTACGTGCTGAACCTGATCGAGTCCGCCACCGGCGGTCGGTTCCACCCCAACTTCGACCGTGTCGGCGGCATCAAAGACGACCTGCCCAAGGGCTGGATCGACGAGTGCAGGATGGTCATGGGCAAGATCATGGCGTTTTGCGACGAGCTGGACGACCTGTTGGTCGGCAACCCGATCTTCGAGACCCGCACCCGCGGCTGTGGCGTCATCCCCATCGATGTCGGCCTTGAGTACGGCCTCTCTGGCGCCAACATCCGCGCCTCCGGTCTCGACTACGACCTACGGCGCGACACCCCATCGCCGCTGGCGTGGAAGCACGCTGATTGGAAGGTGTGGACCCACACCGACGGTGACAGCTTTGCCCGCTACTGGGTGCGGCTCCAGGAGACCAGGGAGTCGGCGAAGATCATCACGCAGCTCCTTGACGGGCTGCCGAGTGGTCCGATCATGGCGAAGGTCCCCAAGATCATCAAGGTCCCCGCCGGCGAGAGCTATGTCATGACCGAAAACCCCTTGGGTCACATGGGCTTCTACGTCATCTCCAAGGGCACCCAGCAGCCGTTCCGCTGCAAGATCCGCACGCCGAGCTTCTCCAACATCTCGATCCTCCCGTGGATCCTGAAGGGCGTGTTCGTGCCCGACATCATCACCATCCTCGCGAGCCTCTACTTCATCCTCGGCGACATCGACCGGTAGTTTCAACCGGGGAAGACGGCGAGCAGGCCGCCGGCTGCGGCGATGACGAGCGTGCCGACGGTGATGGTCACCATTGTGCGGATCTCAGCTTGGTGGCGTCCGGTGGACGTGGTGTTGGCCAGGTGGCGGGCGTGACGGAGACCGAGCCCCCACGCGGCGGCGCCGACGAGGCCGACGATCACAGCGACAGCCTGCGCAGGACCGTTGGTGAGGAGGACTCGCCGGAGGAGCGATCCGAGGATGGCCAGCATCGAGAGCCCCGTGCGACCCCATGCGAGGTCGGTGCGTTCACCAGCCAGCCCGCCGTCGGGGTCGTGGGGGCGAGCCGACGCGCTCACGCGCGGTGTTCGAACGCGGCGAGGAGCGCAGCGATGATGGCGACGACGGTGATGCCGGCCGACAGCAGCACGGGCAGGTGAGAGCGTGGCAACGGTCGCTCGTATCGCATCGCCACGTCGTTGGCCCGCCATGAGCGAAGGCTTGAGAACGAGACGTAGGCGCCGAGGGCGATGAGCGGGAGGCCGA
>JAYUDU010000260.1:0-1823 GCA_043739605.1 Acidimicrobiales bacterium
GTGCTCGTGAACCTCGCGGCCCAGGTCGTGGTGCGCAGGGCCGATCGGCGGGCCGGTTGATGACTGCAACCGCGGTGCCTGCACCGATGCGCCCATCGATCATGACATCGAGCCTCGGACGCCGGCGCAAGATCTCAAACCACCTCGCCACGGCGTTCGTCATGACCGCACTCTTCGCGGCAGCCATCCCGCTTGGCTTCGTGTTGTTCTACGTCCTTCGCAATGGGTCGGGCGTCATCGACATCGCATTCCTCACCCAAGAGCTTCCAATTCGAGTGCAGAAGGCCACCGGAGGAATCGGGCCCGCCATCGCCGGAACCCTGGTCGTCACCGGCTTCGGGTCGCTCCTGGCCATCCCGACCGGCATCCTCGCGGCGATCTACCTCCACGAGTACGGCCAGCGAGGGCGTCTGGCTTCGACGCTTCGGTTCTTTGCGAACGTCATGGCCGGGGTGCCGTCCATCGTGATGGGCCTGTTCGTCTTCACCATCTACGTGCTGGCACGCGGCCAAGCCGGGCTGTCAGCGCTGGCGGGGGGGCTCGCGCTGGCGTGCTTGATGTTGCCCATCGTCATCCGCTCCGTTGAGGGCATGCTCCGCCTCGTCCCCGACGAGCTTCGGGAGGCCTCCTACGCACTCGGCACGACCAAGAGCCGGACCATCCTGACGGTCGTGGTTCCGGCGGCCCTGCCCGGCATCACCTCGGGTTGCCTGCTGGCCGTCGCTCGGGCAGCCGGTGAGACGGCGCCGCTCCTGTTCACGATCGGGGCATCGCGGCAGTTCAACTGGTCGCTCAGCGGCGTCAACACGGCGCTCTCTGCGCAGATCTTCACCAACGCGCAGACCGGGTACGACGCGGCGATCGACCGGGCATGGGGTGCGGCGCTCACCCTCATCGCTCTCGTCGTCACGCTGTCCGTCGTCGCCCGACTCGTTGCTGCGAAGTTCACGGTGCGCTGAGCCATGGCCCGCATCCTCATCACCAACGACGACGGCGTGCCGTCCGAAGGCCTGTGGGCGCTGGCGCGTGCGGTGCTCGCGGCCGGCCACGACATCGTCGTGGTCGCACCCATCGACGAACGCAGCGGCGCAGGAGCAGCCGTTGGTCACATCGTGCCGGGCGAACCGATCCCGTGTGCGTCCGTGGTGCGTGACGATCTACCCGGCGTGGCGTGTTGGGCGCTGTCTGGACCGCCGGCGCTGTGCACGTTGCTGGCGGTGCGAGGTGGCTTCGGCCCGCCGTTCGATGCCGTTTGTGCCGGCATCAACCCTGGCTTCAACAGCGGCCTCTCCGTGCTGCACTCCGGCACGGTCGGAGCTGTCCTCACGGCGGCAAATCAGGGCATCTCCGGCGTAGCCACCAGCATCGGCTTCGCGGTCGAGCAACCCGTCGGGCCTGCCGGTTCAGTTGGCGAGACCCCTGCTTCCACGCGTGGCTACCACTGGGAGACCGCCGCCGACCTGGCGGTGCTCGCGCTCGCAGCGGTGCTGGTTGCGCCGGCCGGAACGGCCATCAACCTCAACGTCCCCAACCGAGGGGCCGACACCCTCGCCGGCATCGTCGAGGTTCCGTTGGCTCGCTACCCGCTTGGCATCACCCGGATCGACGCCGGCCCCGCCGGAGGTTCGATCGTGATCGGCGTGGGCCCGCCTGCGCAGCAGCCGCTCCCTGACACCGACTCCGGCGCCCTCCTGGAGGGATTCGTGACCGTCACCCATCTCGTGCCGCCTCGCGGCATCTCCGGCGGTGAGGCGACCGTCGCCGCCCTGCTCATGGGCACGGGGCTCAGCGGACCGGGCCAGCACACCTGATGGCCAGGGCCC
>JAYUDU010000261.1:0-5005 GCA_043739605.1 Acidimicrobiales bacterium
CTCGTGCTGTGCTCGCTTGTGCTGTCCAAGGCGCACGGGGTGGCGAAGGCGTCGCTCGTGCCAACCACGGTCGGAGCCGCGGCAGAGCTGGTTGGCGCAAACAGCCGCCTCGCGATGCTTGCCGGGGTGGCGGGATTCGCCGCGGCCGTGCCCGCGGGGCTCGTCCTCAAGATCGGCTTTCTCGGGGCGGGGTGGACGCTGCGTCTCGGCGCGGTCGTCTTCCTCGCGGCGGCCATCGCCTCATGGCAGGTAAGGGTCCAGCCGACCCATCGCGGCGCAGACACAGATGACCCCGCGGTCGGCATGGCGATCGCGCTCGGGTTGAATCCAGCCGGCGCCGGGGTCGAGGTTGACGAAGGACCCGGTGGGCGCCGCCCCCAACCGATCCTCGCCGCCTCCACCCTGCCCGCGCTCACGTCGATGGCGGTGTTGCGGGGCATCGTCGGGTTCGTGGGGTTCGAGGTCGCGTTCGCGTTCAGGCGGTCTGGCACCGCCAACGTCTGGATCGGCGTCGTGCTCGGCGCGAGCGCCATCGGCAACCTGGTGGGGGCGGTCGTCGCGCCGCGTCTGCGCAAGCGGCTGAGCGAGGAGCCGATCGTCCTCGGATCGCTCGGACTGGTCGCGCTTGCCGCGCTCGTCGTGATCCGTGCGCCGGACAAGCTGAGCGTCGCCGCGCTCGCACTTGCCGTGGGTACCTCGGCCGCGGCGGCTCGACTGGCGTTCGACTCCTTGGTGCAGCGAGACAACCCACAGAGCGTGCAGGCTCGGGCGTTCTCGCGGTTCGAGGCGCTCTTCCAGGTGGTGTGGGTCGCTGGTGCGCTCGCTCCCATCCTGTTGACGTTGAGCCTGCGCGCCGCTGGAGTGGTGGTGTGCGGAACGGCCGCCGCTGGCGCTGTCGCGTATGGATCAGAGCTGCGTGCGGCCTCGTCCCGCCACCATCGTTCGCGACCACCAGATGACGATGGGTCTGACCCCGACCATGGGCCGGTGACGGTCTCGATGGTCATGCCCCCCGGTCGTGCTGGCCTCGATCGGAGCGCCGTCACGGCGACCACGCCCGTGCCGTGCCTGCCCGGTGCAGAGTTCCCAATCCCGCCGCTCGACACCCAACCGCTCGATCCGGCTGACGCCGAGACGGCGGCGCTGCCGGCGCCGTGGCGCCCCTCCGCGTAGTTGGCGAGCCGGAGGGCTCGCTTCGCTCACTCCGGCTCGCTGACCTCCGCTCGCGGTGCTCGCTTTGGTCCACCACGTGGCCCACAGGGGTCGATGTCTTCCTTCGTGCGGGCGGACGCCGCCCCGCCGCCGTGGGCGGCTCCTCCGGCATCCGTCCTCCTTCGTCCAGACGCCGACCGGGCCACTGTGGTTTCTGGCGCGCCGGAGGCGGGGGCGCGGCTTTGGAATCGGCGTCTGGGGGCGCGGCTCGGCCGGACGACGGTTTTGGAGCCGCGTTTGGGGGACGCGGGTTCCTGGTCAGTCGAGGTCGATGCGGGCGAGCCAGAGGCCTGGGGCGTCGATCTCAGCCGGGGTGGGCAGGGTGCGCTCGGACTCCCACAGGCGGGCGAGGCCGTCTTCGCCGGCGCGCTCAAGTATGCCCCGGACGAATGCGGTGCCGCGGGCGTACTGCGCCTCGCCGAGCTCTAGCCCTGCGATGTGGGCCACGAGTCGGTCGGACGACCGCTCGTCCAGGCGCCGGCGGCGGAGCGCTTCTGTCAACGAGCCATACGACCCCAGCAGGTTGTGGCCGGTCACATCGAGGATGTGATCGACGTAGCCCTCAAGTGCGACCACGAGAGCCTCAAGCCGGGGGAGCAGAGCACGCTGGGCATCGGTGCGCATGGCACCGAAGAGGGCGTCTGGGTCGCTGGCCAGGCTCTGGAACGCGGCGGGATCGTTGGGGTCGAGGCCGTTGAGCCGTTCCTGCATGCCGACAGGGTCGGGACGGAAGCTGCCGGCGTGCTCGAGAATCAGGGCGCGCAACCGGTGGGCGACGTGAGGCCGTCCGAGGACGCTGTGGTGGGCGACCTCCGACAGGCACACCCACAGCGACACATCATCGACGTCGAGGGACCAGTCGTCTGCGAACGCATCGATGTGGGCCGGCACGAACGCCAGCTCGTCGGAGGCCGGCCGCGGCAGCGGGGGGTCGTACTGGCCGAAGGCGCGGCCGGCGAGCTGGCCGACCATCATCCCCGCGTAGGAACCAAGGAGGAGCGGTGCGAGCATCTTTGGGACATCGGCGAACATGCGGCTGAAGGGATCGGTCGCAGCGTCTGGGTCAGGCGGGGCGGCTTCGGGGGTCATGGCCACGCCAAGCCGTTCGAACATCTCCCGGAAGTCGTCGAGTGTTCGGGTGGCCCACTGGCCAGCCGTCATCGCCCGCGCGACCAGCGGAGCCCCCGTCATGGTGGTGGCCAGGCCCGTTGCCTGCGCGATGTGCAGCTCGGCGACGCGCAGCAGCTCCTCGAGACGGATGCGGCGAAGCGGATCGACGTTGCCGGAGTCCTCCGTGCTCTGCGCCACCGCCAGCCTGGCCAGCTCCCAGTTGACGGGGCCAGACGCGGAGAACATTCGGGCTAGGGCGGCTGGATCCAGCGGGAAGCCGCCGAGCGGATCGTTGGGATCGCCGCCGAATGGACCTTCTCCGCTCACGCGAGCATGGTAGGCCGCATGGCAGTCGAAGCCCCCGTCGCCGCCCCCCAGGGCATCGCGCTCTCCGGCGCAACCGGTCTGCTCGGTCGTCGCGTCGTACGTCTCCTGCTCGACGACCACGCCGGCAGGCTGCAGCGCCTCGTCCTCGTTGGCCGCGCCGACGCTGAACTCATCGCGGAGCTGGCAGCGTCCGCCGCGGCGGCTGGGGTCGAGGTCGTCGGGGTCGCAGCCGGAGGCGGCGTGACCGCACGGGACCTCGTGGGTGTCGACGTCATCGTGCATTTGGCTGGTGGCCCCGCTCCGTCGCCGATCGGCCAGAGCCTCGCTACCAGCGCACGCGAGGCCCGCCTTGCGCTGCTCAGAAGTCTCCTCGAAGCTGCCGACGAAGCGGGCGTCGATCGGGTCGTTCACCTTTCGAGCGCGCTCGTCTACGGCGCGTCCCCTGACAATCCGATCCCGTTGTCTGAGGACTCCCCACTCCGACCGGACCTTGGCTTCGCCCTGGCCGTGGAGCTGGCAGAAGCTGAACGGCTCATCGTCGAGTGGACCGAGGCGGCCGCCATCACGTCGCACACCGACGGGGAACGTCGGTCCACGGCGCGGCGCGGCGCGCTGTTGCGTCCGGCGCTCGTCGTTGCGCCGGAGGATGAGACGATGCTCGTCCGCGCCCTCGGCGGCACTCGTGGCGTGCGCGCCATCGACGACCCGCGGCCCGTGCAGTTCGTCCACATCGACGACGTCGCGACGGCGACGGTCCTCGCCATCACGGCGGGCCTCGACGGGCCCTTCAACGTGGCGCCCGACGGATGGATCGATGACGCGGAGGCCGCCGCCCTCGCCGGCGCGGTGCTCCCCCGTCCAGCGCTGCCGGCGCGGCTCGTTGGTCCGGTGAGAAGACTCGCATGGAGCCTGGGCATCGGGGCGACACCTCCGGATGCCATCGCCTACGCAACCCATCCATGGGTGGTTGCGTCGGACCGGCTTCGTTCGCGGGGGTGGGTCGCAGCGCACTCCAACGAGGAGGCCATCGTCGACACCACGTCGGCGTCGCCGCTCGCCACGCTGTCGCCCCAGCGTCGCCAGGAGATCCTGCTCGCAGGCGTCGGCGTCGCATTCCTGATCGCAATGGGCATGGCCATCGCCGTCGTCGCCAAAGGTCGTCGAGCTCGTCGAGCGACCTGAGTCAGATGTGGTCGGTGAGGGTGGCGCGAATCGTGCGCGACGCCGACCCGTGCCACACGGTCAGAACGATGGTGTCGCCGACCCGCTTGGAGCGAAGGGTGGCGAGGAGCCCGTCCATGTCGACCACCATCGAGCCGTCGAACCCGGTGATGACCTCGCCCGCGAGGACGCCAGTGCGGGCGGCTGGACTGCCGGGCTGAACGGAACGGACGACGACCCCGTTTGGGATGCCGCGATCGACCCCTTCGACGCCGAGCCACGCGTGGATCGCCCTCCCGCTGTCCGCCAGCTGTCTGGCGACGTCGCCAGCTTGGTCTGCCGGCAGCGCGTAGCAGTATCCGGGCCGTGCTTCGCTGCCAGCGAGCGTGATGCCGACGACGGCGCCGTCGCCGTCGAGCAGCGCGCCGCCCGCGGTGTCTGGCGTGGGCGCCCGGTCGAACTCGAGCAGCCCGTGCACCTCGACTCCGCCAAGGGCCGCGCTCTGGCTGAGGGAGCTGATGAGCGCCGACGACACCGACGGTCCGCGGCTCCCGCCCGCGCCAACGGCGATGGCCTGCTGCCCTGCTCGCATGCCGTCGAGGTCGCCCCACGTGACCGTCGGTGCCGGGGGGCCGTCGAACACCACGAGGGCGAGGTCGGTCATCGGGTCGCGTCCGATGACGCGCGCGCTGCGTTCCGTGCCATCGACGATGACTGCCACCCGGGAGGTCGAAGGATCGACGAGGTGGGCGGCTGTGAGTGCTGACGAACCGTCGAGGACCACGACGGCGGAACCCCGCCGTAGTTGGGTGCCGCTCATTGCGGTGAGCCCGATGACGGAGCGCTGGATGCTCTCAGCGAGGTCGGCTGGGTCGGGGACAGAGCGATGCGCCACGGTGGTGACCGCGGCGGGCGCGCCGGTCGCCCCTTGGAGCAACGCGGCACGTGGCGCCGGGCGTCCCCCCACGTCGGCGAGGGCAACGACGCCCGCACACAGCAACCCGCCGACCGCGCCTGCGGCCAGCACGGGGCCCCATCGATCTCGGCGCCGGCGGCGCGGCACCGCCAGTCGCCGGGGCGCGCGCCCGGCCATCAGCGGCGCCGGCCCGCCCAGTTCGCTCGGGTGGCGCCAGATCCGGTCGTCTTGAGGCATGACGTCGCGGCGCGGCAGATCGTCGTCGTCGTCCTCGTCCTC
>JAYUDU010000262.1:0-4991 GCA_043739605.1 Acidimicrobiales bacterium
GGTTTGGGGCAGCGATGCCTCTCAGGCCCGCGCCGAGGCAGACGGGGTCGCGGTGGCCTCAAGCCGCGAGGCGTTCTTCGAGACGTCAGACGTGGCGACCCTCCACCTACGCCTCGTCGATGCCACCCGCGGCATCGTCACGCCGTCCGACCTTGCGCGGATGAAGCCCACGAGTCTGCTCGTCAACACGAGCCGCGCCGGGCTCATCGAGCCAGGCGCCCTCGTCGGGGGGCTACGAGCCGGCCGGCCCGGCATGGCCGCGGTGGACGTCTTCGAGCACGAGCCCTTGCTGAACACGGCCGATCCCTTGCTAACGATGCCCAACGCTCTGTGCACCCCCCACATCGGGTACGTCTCAACCGATGAGTGGGAGCTCCAGTTCGACGAGGTCTTCAACCAGATCAACGCCTACGCAGCAGGCACGCCAACCAACGTCGTGAACCCCGACGCACTCGGTCGACGCTGACTGCGGGCACCCTCGGAGGGTCCAGGCACGTCGGTGTTCACTGTCGACGCCGCGTTCCGCTCCGCGTCGATCGCGGCATCCACTCCTGCCTCGGCGTCGCCCAGAGACCCGACGCGAACACGCGGCACTGCCGACCCGTCGCGGCTAGTAGGTCTGCTTGTGGCGCGCGCAGTCGCCGAACCTCCGTGACCGGCCCCCAGCGCTGGTCCACGAGGAGGCAAAGGGGGGCACACTCCCAAGCGTCGACCGACCATCCGGCGTGACAGCCACCGTGAACATCGCGTCGCTGGGGGACGATGCTCGCGGAACGCTGATCGCGAGGACAAGCGATGCCTGACGACGAGTGGCCCGAGTACGGGCTCGCGCCCGCCTCGTACAACGTCGCCGCCGATGCCATCATCGAGGCCGCCGCCAAATGCGAGCCCATCTGGCCCGCGCCGTAACCAGCGCCACGCGTTCGCTCCCCAAGCTTGCCTGGAGGCTCGGTGACCACCGCTGCTCTACGACAACCTGGCACCCGTTGCGCGTAGCGCGCCTGCGGCATTCCCGATGATCGGGTCGCCGTGACCGAGACAGGCGATGTCCGCGTCGATCTCAGCCAACTTTCGTAACGAAGCGATCGCCTCGCCGCGCGCGACGTTGAAAGGGCCGAGGACGGCTCGGTCTCTGATGGACCCAACGTTGTCGCCAGCGAACAGGACGCGCTCGGTCGGTAGGGAGATGGCGATGCTTCCGGCGGTGTGCCCCGGGGTCTCGATGACCTCGGTCGGTCGGTCCCATCCCAGGTCATCACCCGATCGCAGACACCGATCAACACGAGCCCGGGGAGCCGAGGAGCGGTCGCGTGCGGGAGCCGGACGGCGAGGTACGTCCGCATCGAATCAGCACTTTCCGCACGACGACCAGACTGTGCCGCGTATTCCGCGGGCCCACCTTGACCTTCGAGTGGAGTCGAAGGTCTACGGTCGCCGGGGTGAGCGTCTACACGATCGGGGAGGCGGCGGACAGGACTGGTTTCAGTGCGTCAACGCTCCGCTACTACGAGGGCATCGGACTCGCCGCGCCGTCAGCGCGGACCGATGCCGGCTACCGGCTCTACGACGATGACGGCCTCGCTCGCCTCGCGTTCGTTGCCAGGGCCAAGCAGCTCGGCTGCTCCCTGGACGAGATCATCGACCTGGTCGGGTTGTGGGACGGCGGCGCATGCGGGCCGGTGCAACGCCGACTGCACGACCTCGTCACCGCGAAGCTGACCGCCGCTGAACGCCAGATCGCCGAGCTCACCGTGCTCGCCGGCCAACTGCGCGACGTCGCCGCCGTCCTTGACGGGCCGCCCATCGACGGTGCGTGCGGGCCGGCATGCGCCTGCTCCACGATCGCCCCACCCACTCGGCGACGCCACGCAGGAGCACCAACATGAGCGGCAAACGAGGAGAGAGGTTCGCGTTGGTCGGCGTCGGCACAGCCGCGTGTGCCGCGTGCTGCGCCCCACCGCTGTTCGCCTTCCTCGCCGGGCTCACGCTCGCCGGCGTCACCGGCACCGCCATCTTTGGCATCGCAGCCGGTGTCCTCGCCGCACTGGTCGCCTCGGGGCTCATCGTCACCACGCTGATCAGACGTCGTCGCCACAACGTCGAGCGCACCGCCGTTCCGGCAACCGTCAGCCTCGCCACCCCGACCCGGCGCAACCATGAAAAGGCCACCCTGTGAAGCTGATCCCGCTCTACGACGAGACCGCTCCGATCGCGTGCACCATCAGCCCTGACGAGACCGCCGAGCGCTTTGGTCTCCTCGACCGACTCCGGGCCAGCCACCACGCGCTCGAACGGACCGACCACGGGCTGCTCCTCCGGTTTCCCGCCGAGCCCGACGTCGAAGCAGACGTCCGCCAGCTCGTCATCGACGAGAAGCGCTGCTGCGCGTTCTTCGGGTTCGCGGTGACCACCACCGAGACCGACCTCGCCCTGCGGTGGGATGCCCCGCCCGACGCCGCGACGATCATCGACCAGCTCGCCGACTGGTTCGCCGGCGACGCCCCCGTCGAAGCCCTCGCCGGGCTTCTGTGACCGACAGCACGACGCCAGCTCCGCATTCCCTCGTTTGGCTGCGATGGATGGTTGCGGCACTCCTGGTGGCGACGAGCATCGGGTTCGCGCTGAGCGCACGAAGCGAACAGCGCCGCGCCACCGCCGAGATCGCAACCAACGCAACAGCAACGTCGTCACCGCCTGTCGGGGTCACCGAGACGACGCCATCGACCACGACCTCACCGCTGGACGCCGGCGCCGCAAGCGGGATCATCCCAGCGACGATCACCCCAGCGACGAGCGGGCCGGCGACGACCCTGTCAGCAAAGGAGGCGCGCGAGTCGCCGGCGCAGCGGGCACGCGAACACCCCACCACCACAACAGCCATTGCAACCTCCTCGACCACCCTGACGTCGCCACCAGCCGGCGCAGGCCCTGCGACGTCATCCAGTCCGTCGACGACGGCCGCAGGACCGACTCTCGCGGACCCCGACGGCGGCAACGAAACCCCGACCGCGACCCACCCGACCGAGGCCACGATCCTCGGCATCAACCCAGAGGCCACCTGGAGCGTCGTCGCCGGCACCCTCCTCGGCCTCGCGCTCGCCCTCGCCGTGGTGGCGTCGCAGTCGCTGGCTCCGCTCGCCGCGGCCGCAATCGTGACGGCAGCGTTCGCCGCCCTCGACCTCCACGAACGCACCCACCAGCAGCTCGAACACGCCGACAACCTCGCCACCGCCGCTGGAACGCTCGCAGCCGCGCACGCCCTCACCGCACTCCTCGCCGCAATCACTGTCGGCGTCGGCGTTCGCCACCGACGCCGAGCCACAACCTGAGTCGCGCAATACCATCGGGCTATGAGCCTGGAATGGGAGCAGGTCGTCGTCAACGCGTTGGACCCGCTCGTGCTCGGAGCGTGGTGGCGTGATGCGCTCGGCTGGGTCGTCGTCAACGACGACCCAGCCGAGTTCGAGATCCGACCTGACGAGAGCCAGCTGCCAGGACTGCTCTTCGAACTCGTTACCGACGCCAAGCAGGTGAAGAACCGGCTGCACCTCGACTTCCGCCCCGAGGATCAAGAAGCCGAAGTTGAGCGACTCCTTGGACTCGGCGCGTCGCGGGTCGACATCGGCCAGGGACAGCCCAGCTGGGTGGTCCTCGCCGACCCCGAAGGCAATGAGTTCTGCGTCCTTCGCGCCCGTAGTCGCGTCACCTGACCAGCACCGGAGCGAGCCAAGCCCTTCCGTCTCTGTGAGGCAGTCGGCAACTCGATGGCCCCTGACAGCCGGTAGCTTGGCCGCCATCAAACCCCCTGCCAGCCTGGGCCTCCCGGGTGCCTCCTGTCTCCGCCCCGTCGGGCGCGGCGACCTGGCGGCCATCGCTGCGTTCCCGTTCACTGTTTCGATCACCGAGCCGCTCACCGATCTCGCGACCCTCACCGACCGCCTCGACGCCACTGCATTGTGGAGCGACGACGCCGGCGCGCTGGCCATCACCGAACCCGACGGTCGCCTCGTGGGCACCTGCCAGTTCTACCGATCGGCACCGTGCATCCACGGCTACGAGATTGGCTACCTCGTCCATGACCGAGCCGATCGTGGGCGCGGCCATGCGTCGACCGCGCTCGGGCTGTTGACCGACCACATCTTCGAGACCCGCCTCGCCTGCTTCCGCCTCCAGTTGCTGATCGAGGTGTGGAACGTGGCGTCGTGGAAGGTGGCCGAGCGCGGCGGATACGTCAGAGAGGGCCTGCTGCGCAGCGCCGGGTTCGGTGAAGGCGACCCCTCCGACTGCTTCGTGTACGGCCGAACCCGAAAGGACTGGACCGAGCAACGTCACGCCGGCCCCAGCCTCGGAGGGTCCGCCAGCCACCAGACCCGCTGAACCCGCACTTGGATGTGCAGTGGGCCAGGGCGTCTTCGTGTGCCGCTACGCCATGGTGTCGGCTAGCCAGATGGCCAGCTCGAGAAGGGCGTCGTCGTCCTCGGGCAGCAGGCCCGCGAACAGGTGCGACACGTGAGGCATGTCGTCGACGAGAGCGAGGGTGACATCGACCCCGGCGGCGCGCGCCCGCGCCGCGAAGCGGGTGGCGTCGTCGCGCAGCACCTCGGCACTGCTGGCGTGCAGGAGCAACGGCGGCAGTCCCACAAGGTCGCCGTATCGGCTCGGTCGCGCTCGCCCACGTTGTGCTCCGCGAGCATGCGGGTGACGCCGCTCCCGAGATCGAAGCGCGCCTCGCACGCTTTGCCCGAGACGCAGGGGTCATCAGCACGATACGGATCGTGCCAATGCGGTCGTCATAGAATCGATCCTCGATCCCGCGAGCACCGCCATCTACGTCTTCCAAGCCACCGAGGGCGTGGTGCTCCAGGTGCCCGAGGCGGCACTCCGTGACCTGGAGCAGTCGCACCCCCAACTCACGGTCGGCCAAAGTCGGTCGCTGCAACTGAAGGGCTTCGAGGGCAACCATCGGACCATCCCGCTCGTCTGGTGACCTG